>NZ_JBVJIJ010000025.1:0-215838 GCF_055586325.1 Dactylosporangium sp. NPDC051087
GGTAATGCTTCATAGCCATAGTCTTCCAGGACTCCCATCCACCCGAACCACTCAAGATCCAGGTTCCAGGTGTCCAAGATCAGGGGTCAA
The DNA here is from genome assembly GCF_055586325.1 of Dactylosporangium sp. NPDC051087. Taxonomy (NCBI): domain Bacteria; kingdom Bacillati; phylum Actinomycetota; class Actinomycetes; order Micromonosporales; family Micromonosporaceae; genus Dactylosporangium; species Dactylosporangium sp. NPDC051087. The sequence goes on from NZ_JBVJIJ010000025.1 coordinate 91, forward strand.
CTCCCTTCGTCGTGGCCGGTTGTGGTGCCGGTCTTGTTGCGGTCGGCCGTGGTGCTGGTTTCGTTGTGGCCGGTTGTGGTGCCGGTCTTGTTGCGGTCGGCCGTGGTGCTGGTTTCGTTGTGGGCGGCTGGGGTGCCGGTTTTGTCGTGGTTGGCTGTGGTGGCGATGAAGCCGCCCGACTGCCGGGACCACAGGTCGGAATACAGGCCGCCGAGGTCGAGGAGCTCGGCGTGGGTGCCCTGCTCCACGATCCGGCCGGCGTCGAGGACCACGATGCGGTCCATGCGGGCGATCGTGGACAGCCGGTGTGCGATCGCGATCACCGTCCGGCCGTGCATGACCTCGTCGAGGGTGTCGTGGATGGCGGCCTCCGCCTCGGAGTCGAGCGCCGACGTGGCCTCGTCGAGGACGAGGATCGGTGCGTCGCGGTAGAACGCGCGGGCGAGGGCGATCCGCTGCCGCTGGCCGCCGGACAGTCGCACGCCCCGCTCGCCGACGTGGGCGTCGAGTCCCGTCCGGCCGTCCGCGTCGCGCAGGCCGGCGACGAAGCCGTCCGCGGACGCCTTCCTCAGGGCGGCGTCGATGCCGGCCGCCGCCGCGCTTGCGTGCCCGGCGATGTTCTCGCGGATGGAGTGGTGCAGGAGGGTGGCGTCCTGGGCGACCATCGCGATCTGCGCCCGCAGGCTCTCCTGGGTCACGTCCGTGACGGCGGTGCCGTCGACGGTGATCGTGCCCGCCTCCGCTTCGTGGAACCGCAGCAGCAGGCCCACCAGCGTCGACTTGCCCGCACCGGACCTGCCCACGACCCCGACCCGCTCGCCCGCGCCGATGTCCAGGTCGAGCCGGTCGAGGCCGCCCTCGCCGCGCCCGTAGTGGTGGCTGACGCCGTGGAAGCTGATCGCGCCGCCACGGACCCGCAGGTCGCCGGCATCCGGCTGGTCCTGGACCGCGAGGGGCTGCGCGATCGTCCGCAGCGCCTGCCGCAGCGCGCCGACCGCCCCGAACAGCGCCGAGACGGCGTCCAGCAGCCACTCCGCCATCGCGTTGATCCGGAAGCTGAGCGCCAGCGCCGCCGCGACCAGCCCGAGCGGCGCCGCGTCGGAGCGCCACAGCACGATCCCATAGCCGACGAGGCCGACGAGCAGCGCGCTGCCCAGGGTGAGCATCGCGCTGTTGATCGTCACCTCGACCCGCTGCAGGTCCAGGTGTGCCCGTCTGGCCCGCGCGAACACCCGCCGGTCGTGCTCGGTGCGGGCGTCCGGGCCGCCGAGCAGCGCGAGCGTGTCGACGTTGACGTAGGAGTCGACGAGCAGCCCCGTCAGCGTCGACTCGGCGTCCTGCAGCCGCTCCGACGCCCGCTGGAACCGCGGCACCACCCATCGCATGACCAGCACATATGCCACGATCCAGGCGCCGAGCGGCAGCAGCAGCCGCGGGTCGACGGCCGCCATCACCCACACGGACCCGGCGACATACGCCACGACGAACACGAGCGTGTGGATGACCGAATACGCGGCGGTGCTGGCGGCGTCGCCGCCGTCGCGGACCCAGCTGGCGATCCGCCCGGCGAGGTCGGCGCGGAACCAGCCGACGGATTGCCGCGACACGTGCCGGTGCGCCCGCCACCGGGCGAGGGGCCGCGCGTTGGCCCGGAACGTGATGTCGTCGAGCGCCTCACTGACCAGGCTGAGCGCCGGCCTGACCAGCAGCACCAGCACGGCCACGGCGACCAGCTCCGCGCCGTGCCGGGCCCACAGCGTGCCCGGGCCGCCGGCCGCGAGCAGGTCGACCAGGCGCCCCGCATAGCCGATCAGCCACACCTCCAGCGCGGCGCAGACGACGGTCATGGCGACCGCCGCCACGACTACCGGCCGGAGCGGGCTGAGCTCCCGCAGGAGGAACCGCCGCACGTCGGCGGCGGGGGTGCCGGCATCGGCGGTGGGGAAGGGGTCAGCGGCGTTCTCGAAGCGACGAAGCACGAAGTGCCTTTCCGGCGAAGGAGACTGGCAGGAGATCGGGGAAGCCGCCGGATGCCCGCATGATCGATCTCCTTCTCCGTCTGGTCGTGCCTCTCCCCGCGAGGCTATGCCAAGCGCCGCCGCGCCGCCGCCCATTTGCGCGCCTACGGAAACAGCCACCGCAGGCTCCGCTCCGCCGCCCTCGCGTGCTCGCCGCCATACGCCAGGTCCTCCAGGGCCGCGCACCGGGCGAAGAACTCGATCCGCGCAAGGTCCGGGATCTCGCCATACGCCGCCCGCACCTGGCCGAGGAACCCCGGCCCGAAGTCCCGATACAGCCGGGCGAAGTCCAGCGCGGGATCGGTGACCGCCGCGTCGGACCAGTCGATGATCCCGGTGACCCGGCCCCCCTCCTCCAGGATGTGCTCCGCCCCGAGGTCGGCGTGGGCGAGCACCGCCGTCACGGCGACGGCGGGCACGTCGCGATACAGCTCCGGCGGCCCGTCGAGCTCCTCCAGCCACTCCTCGGGATCGGCAGGCTCGACCGGCACGTCGAGCCCCGCCACGTCGATGGCGTGCAGCTCCCGCAGGAACCGCCCCAGCGCCGCGGCGATCCCGGCCGGCGCCTCGCGCCCCAGCAACGGCCGCCCCGGCAGCATCGGATATGCCAGCACGTCCCGCTCGGCGAACCGGACCGCGGGCACCGGCACCGACACCCGCAGCGCCACCACCGCGAGCAGCGCCGCCTCCCAGGCCACGCCGCGCCCGTCCCCGGCGACCCGCACGACCAGATCGCCGGCCCGGAACGCCGTGTTGTCCAGCCCGTGCCCCAGGTCGCTGACAGCACTGCCGTCCAGCTCGGGCGCGTGCGCGCGGATCGCTTGCGTCGCACGGTCCCGGGGCGTCTCGGTCATGCGGCTACTCAAGCACAGCGGTACGACAGAAATGCCCGTCGAACCGGAAGGCTCATGAGCGGGCCGCCGCCCGGATCTCGTCGAGCAGCAGCGCCAGGTCGTCCTCGGTGGTCGCCGGATTGAGCAGGCAGGCGCGAAGCGCCTCCACCCCGCCCAGCCGGGTGCCGGTCAGGAAGGCGCGTCCGCGGCGCTGGACCACGGCAGGGATCCGGCGATTGACCGCATCCAGCCCGGAGTCCGGGCCGCCGGGATGGTACCGGAACGCGACGATCGAGGTGCCGACCGGTGCGAGCAGTTCGAAATCCGGCGCGGCGTCGATCATCGCGGCAAGGGTATGCGCGAGCCGGACCGTCGTGCCGACCAGCCGGACGATCCCGTCCCTGCCGAGGTGCGACATGGTGGCCCAGACCCGCAAAGCCCGGAACGGGCGGGTCTGCTCCGGGCCGTACTCGGAGAACCACCCGGGCCCGTCGTCGTGATCGTCGCGCAGGTACGCGGGCACCAGGCTGAACGTGGAACGGGTCAGCGCCGGGTCACGCCAGAGCACGCACCCGCAGTCGACCGGCACGCCCAGCCACTTGTGCGGATCCAGGACGAGTGAGTCGGCCCGCGCCATGCCCGTGTAGGGGGCGTCGCCGGTGAGGACGCCGAGCGCGCCGTACGCACCGTCGACGTGGAACCACAACCCGTGCGCGGCGGCGACGTCGGCGATCTCGTCCAACGGGTCGACGGCACCGGTGTTGACGGTGCCCGCGCTCGCCGCCACGCAGAACGGGCGCAGTCCCGCCCGCACGTCACGGGCCACCAGGGTCCGCAGCGCGTCGACGTCCATGCGGAAGCCGTCGTCCACCGGCACGACCCGCACCTGCCGGCCGCCCAGACCCAGCAGCTCGGCCGCCTTGCGCAGGCAGCTGTGCCCTTCCGCGGACACGTACACGACCATCGGCGGCCGGCCGTGGAGCCCGTCCTCGCGGACGTCGGCGCCGTCCCGGCCCGCGGCCCACTGCCGGGCGGCGGCCAGCGCGATCACGGTCGCCATCGAAGCGCCGCTGGTCAGCAGGCCACCGCCGGGTCGATACGGGAAGCCGACCAGACCGGCGAGCCACCGCAGCACCGTGTGCTCCAGCAGCACCCCGGCGTGCTCGCCGCCGGCACAGCTCGGATTCAGGGCGGCGGCGATCGGCGCGACCAGCACGCCCGCCGCCGACGGCGCGGAGTTCACCCAGCCGAAGAACCGGGGATGACCGTTGCCCATCGGATACGGCAGCACCCGGGTGCGGATGTCGTCGAGCAGATCCGGCAGCGGCCGGCCCGCCGCCGGCAGGTCCTGCCGCAGCAACCAACCGCGGTCGGCCTCCGTCACCGGCTGCCACACCGGTCGTGCGCCGACACCCGCCAGATAGCCGGCCGTGACGTCGGCGGCGAGCCGGCCCGCACGCGTCAGCTCGTCCGTCACCGCTCCGCCCCGAGGTCCATCACCAGGTAGTAGGCACACTCGACGTCGCCGGGGTTGGCGAACGCGTGACGGCAGTCGCCGGGGAAGTACGCGGAGTCGCCGGTCTCCAGCGTCGCCGCCCGCCCGTCGATGGTGAGCGTGAGCCGGCCCGACTCGACGGCCACGTACTCCCGCGAGCCGGGCTGGTGCGGCGAGAACTCCCCGGCGTCGACGCCGGGCCCCAGCACGGTGCGCATGAACTCGAACTCGACGCCGGGCAGCACCGGCGACAGGATGCGCCGCTGCCACCCCGCCGGGTCGTGGACCACCCGCTGCCGGTCGTGCGGCAGCACCACCAGGGCGAGCTCGTCGGGCTCGTCCAGCAGGCGGGAGATCGACGTGCCCAGCGCCGTCGCCAGCCGGTCCAGCACCAGCACGGTCGGCGTCTTCGTGCCCCGCTCCACCTCCGACACCATGCTGCGGCTCACGCCGCTCAGCTCGGCCAGCCGCTCCAGCGCGAGCCCCTGGGCCCGCCGCCGGGCCCTGATCCGCGATCCCAGGTCGGTCATCGACAGCCCGCTGGACAGCAACCCTCCACCACTGGACATGAATCCACGATAGTAGAGATTCCTCCGCTATCAAGGATATGGTTCATCGATGAGGCTGGAGTGGGGCGGGTTGCGCAACGCGCGGGATCTCGGCGGGCTGCCGACCGCGGACGGGGGCGTGGTCCGGCACGGGGCGGTGGTGCGGGCCGACTCGCCGCACGCGCTCACCGTGGCCGGGATCGCGGCGCTACGGGCGCACGGGGTCAGCCGGATCATCGACCTGCGGTGCGCCGACGAGGCGGCGATGCGGCCCAACGTGCTCGCCCGCGATCCGATGTACCGGCTCGTGCCGTTCACCGACCCGGACGACGACCCAGCCGACGAGTTGTCGGACCTGGCGGAGGTCGGCGAGCTGTACCGCTGCCGCATCGCCGGCGACGCGCGGCGGGTCGTCGCGGCGGTGGCCGCCGTCGCCGACGCACCGGACGGCGCGGTCCTCGTGCACTGCCAGGCGGGGCAGGACCGCACCGGCATGCTCGTCGCGCTGCTGCTGCGCGTGGCGGGCGTCGCCGACGACGTCATCGCCGAGGACTACGCGTTCTCGTCGGTGTGCTGGGACTCGCCGGGCGAGTGCGAGCCGGAGGCGATCCTGGCGATGCTCGACCTCGTCGACGAGCGGTGGTCCGGCGCCGACGGCTACCTCCTCGCCCACGGCCTGCCGGCCGATCGGCTGGCCGTCCTGCGCGCCCGGCTGCGCGGCTGACCTGGTCGCCGGCGGGACCGCACGGGGTGCGATCCGCGCCGGAATGTGTCAGCGGGCGCGGTGCGGGCATCAGTGGATCATGACTGAGATCATCGCGCATCAGGGCTTGGTGAAGGACACGAAACTGCACGTCGACGATCCGGGCGGGACCGGACGGCCGGTGGTGCTGATCCACGGCTGGCCGCTGACCGGGGAGTCGTGGGCGCCGCAGCTGCCGGTGCTGCTCGCCGGTGGGTACCGGCCCATCACGTACGACCGGCGCGGCTTCGGGCGCAGCGACAAGCCGCTGACCGGGTACGGCTACGACACGCTCGCCGAGGACCTGCACACGCTGCTGCTCGAGCTCGACGTGCGGGACGCGACGCTGGTCGGCTTCTCGATGGGCGGCGGCGAGGTCGCGCGGTACCTGGCGACGTACGGCCCCGAACGGGTGCGCAGCGTCGTCTTCGCCGCGGCCGTCACGCCGTACATGATGAACGTCCCCGGCAATCCCGGCGGACCGCTGCACGCCTCGCAGGCGGCGAAGATGACCGCGGCGCTGACCGCGAACAAGGACGCGTTCTATGAGGACTTCATCACGCAGTTCTACTCCGCCGGCGGGGTGCTGCAGGTGAGCGAGCAGGAGCGGCAGGAAGCACTCGCGATGTGCCGGCAGGCCGGGAAGATCCCGGCACTGGAGTGCATGACCGCGTTCGGCAACACCGACTTCCGCGAGGACCTCACCCGGGTGACGGTGCCTTCGCTGGTACTGCACGGCGACGGCGACGCCACGGTCCCGTTCGAGGGCTCGGGTGCCCGTACCCACGCGGCGATCCTCGGCAGCGAGCTGGTGATCCTGCCGGGCGCCCCGCACGGCTGCAACGTGACCCACGCCGCCGCGTTCAACGAGGCGTTGCTGCGCTTCCTCGAGCGCTGAGAGCGCTGAGACTGCTGAGACCGCTGAGAGGTGCCGTCCCACCTTTTAGACCACCCGCCGCGACCAAATAGGTCAGAATGTGGGTGATACGACTAGAAGGTGAAGAATGTACCGATCGAAGCTCTTGGTCGCGTTGACCGCGTTGGTCGTGCTGGCCGCCGGGGGCCCCGCGGCCGCCGCGGAGGCACCCGCGGACAGCGTGCTGGTCACCGGCACCGGCGAGGTCTCCGGCGCGCCGGACACGCTGACCGCCGACTTCGCGGTGGAGACCGGCGCGCCCACGGTCGACGAGGCCCTGCGACGCGCGAGCACCGCGGCCACCCGGATGCGCGACGCGCTGCTGGGTGCCGGGCTGACCGGCGCCGACCTGCGGACGTCGAACGTCACCGTCAGCTCGCGACGCGACGACGACGGCGGCGCAGTCACCGGCTACACCGCCGTTCAAGGGATCAGCGCGACCGTCCGGGACCTGCCGAAGGCCGGTGCGCTGCTGTCGGCGGCGATCAAGGCGGCCGGCGACGCCGGGCGGCTCAACGGCGTGTGGTATTCGATCGACGACGACACGGCGCTGCTCGCGCAGGCGCGCAAGAAGGCCTTCGCCGACGCCCGGGCCAAGGCCGACCTGTACGCAGGGGAGGCGGGCAGGAAGCTCGGCCGGGTCATCAGGGTGGCGGAGGTGCCCGGGTTGACGCCCGGCAGCGCGGGTGCGGGCGCGCCGGACTACCGCGGCGGCTCGGACGTGCCCACCGAGCCGGGCCTGCTGAGGCTGTCCGCGACGGTGACCGTCGAATGGGCCCTGCAGGAGCCGTAAGAGGTCAGGCCCGGACGACCTTGACGCCGACGTCGGTGAAGACCGTGATGTGCTCATCGGTCGCGGTGCTGTCGGTGACGAGGGTGTCCACGTCGGCGATGGCGCAGATCCGGGCGAAGGCGCGCTGGCCCAGCTTGGAGCTGTCGGCCACGATGATCACACGGTCGGCGCGGTCGGCCATGATCTGGTTGATCGCGGCCTCGCCGTCGTTGTGCGCGCTCGCGCCGTGCTGGTGGTCGATCGCGTCGACGCCGAGGACCGCGACGTCCACCGCGACGGTCTGCAGCATGGCGGCGGCGATCGGGCCGATCAGCTCGTAGGACTGCGGGCGGGCGGCGCCGCCGGTGGCGACCACCCGGATGTGGGGGCGCACGACGAGCTCGTTGGCGATGTTGAGGGCGTTGGTGACGACGGTGATTGCCGGGCCGCGCTGGTCGCTGTTGAGGTCGGCGCGCATGGCGAGGGCCCGGGCGACCTCGGTGGTGGTGGTGCCGCCGTTGAGGCACACCGTCGAGCCGGGGGTGATCATCGCGGCCGCGGCGGCGGCGATGCGCTGCTTCTCCGGCGCGTGACGGGCGACCTTGAAGCGCAGCGGCAGGTCGTAGGAGACGCTGTGCGCGGCGGCGCCGCCCCGGGTGCGCTGCACGAGCTGCTGCGCGGCGAGCTCGTCGAAGTCGCGTCGCACGGTGGCGGAGGAGACGCCGAGCGCCTCGGCGGTGTCGTCGATGTTGAGCTGACCGGTGTCCGCCATCATCTCCAGCAGCCTGGTCCAGCGCTCGTACCGGTTCACCGCTGCTCCTACCTTGCAAAGTCGTGTTCCGTTGCCCGTCCATTCTTGCATCCTGGTGACAAGCAAAACGGGACGGGCGTGTGCCCGTCCCGCCTTGGTGTGGATGCTGTCGGAACGCTCAGGACAGGGTCAGGTTGTCGGCCCAGACCGGTTGGGTCTGCTGCCGCCACGCGTGGACGTAGACGGTGACGGTGCCGCTGGCCGGTGCCACGAACGACGGCACGGTGACGGTCGTGTAGGTGGCGGAGGTGGTACCGCGTTCGGTGGCCACGCCGGCCACGGTGGTGCCGAGGTACGCGTACGAGCCGTCGCTGCGCAGGCGGCCGCTGAGCGTGTAGGTGCTGCCGGGGGTGAGGCCCGAGACCGTCTGCTCGCAGCGGGCGGTCGTCGACCCGGTCGGGGTCAGCTTGAGCGCCTTGCTGCCGCCCTCGCCGCCGGTGGCCTGCTGCGAGTACGTGCCGGAGCAGCTCCACGGGCTGAGCGTCGCGGCCTGGAAGTCGCCGTTGACGAGCTTGTCGGCGCCACCTCCGCCGCCGGTGTCGGTGGTGACGGTGATCTGGTTGCTGGCCGCGGACAGGTTGCCGGCGGCGTCGCGGGCCTTCACCGTCAGGGCGTAGGCGGTGCCCGGGGTGAGACCGGTCAGCTGCGTCGTGGTGCCGGTGCCCGTGGTGGAGGTGAGCAGCGTCGAGCCGTTGCGGTAGACGTTGTAGCCGGCCACGCCGACGTTGTCGGTGGAGGCGCCCCACGAGAGGTTGACCGTGGTGGACGTCTTGCCCGTGGAGGTGAGGCCGGTCGGCGCGGTCGGCGCCTGGGTGTCGGTGCCGCCACCGCCGCCGAGCGTGGAGATCCGCACCCAGTCGATGTACTGGTACTGCGTGGCGTAGTTGAAGCTGCCGGACCAGGACGCCGGCCAGTTGCCGACCCACAGCTGCGCCGGGGAGGTCGGCACGGTGCCGGTCTGGGTGGAGCGCAGGACGCCGTCGACGTAGAACTCGATGCGCTTGGCGCCGTTGACGCCGTCGTACCAGTCCCAGCGGTACACGTGGTAGTTACCGTCGTTGTTGTTGAAGCCCAGGTCCACGTTCTGGTAGGTGGCACCGGCGTCGTTCGGCGCGACGTAGGTGTTCAGGCCGGCCCAGCGGGACCAGTCCGCCCGGGCGGCCGTGCCGTTGGCCGGCATCTCGATGTCGATCTCGGTGTAGTCGCTGGTGCCGGGCTCGTAGTAGTTCCAGATGCAGGAGCAGCCGCCGGGCTGGGGCAGGTTCTTCATCCGGACCTCGTAGCGGCCGGCGCCGTACCGCTGCTGGGTCCAGACCAGGCCGCCGCTCATCTGGCCGGTCGCCTGCCGCGTGTAGCGGCGCGGGTCGCCGATCTCGTAGCTGCCGTTGGTGCTCTTCACACCGCGGACCGGCCCGGTGTACTGGGTGCCGTTGGCCTGGGCGACGAGCACGCCGATGTTCTGGCCGTTGTCGCTGACGGTGCGCACCGCCAGGTTCTCGGGCACGACGCCGTTGTTGGCGCCGCCCCACTGGTGCAGGCCGGCGACCCACTTGGTGGTGTCGAGGGCGGTGCCGTTGAAGTCGTCGAAGAACAGCACCTGGTCGGCCGCGGCGGCGGGCTGGACGGAGCTCGCGACGACGACGGCGGTGGTCGCGGCGAGGACGAGTGACAGGCCGGTCGCGAGCCTTCGTCTGCCGCGACCGGGGAGGAGTTGCTGTCGCACGGTGATGCCTCCTCTTGGGGGTGGAGGGGCGGCGCCCCGGGGTGGGCACGCCGATCGATGCCTCCGAGGGGATTGCATTGAGGTTTGCCAGTCTGCTCAGAGCTGCCATGTTTGGCAATACTTGTTGCAGAACTTTGCGTGAGACTGCACTGGATGCTGCTTTGCATGCGGAACGGCGCGCATTGCTACCCCAAGTGACGGCTCAGGGCAATGTTGCAACTTTTGCAAGATGGTGTTGACAGCTGCGAAGTACGCGCCGAGTATGGGCACCGCAAGCGCACGTCACCTCAGGCAGCTCGACTTCCCTCTATGCAGACAGGTGGGTTCGAACTCGATGGCGCAGACACGTTTCTCCCGGCGCAAGGCATTCGCCGCGCTGCTCGCCGCCATCGTCGCGGGTCCGCTCGCCGCGTGCGGCAGCGGTGGCGGCGGCGGTGACACGGGCAAGGCCAGCACCGACCTCGTCTACTGGTCGATGTGGAAGCAGGGCGAGGACCAGCAGAAGGTCCTCGCCGCGGCGATCGAGGAGTTCCAGTCCAAGACCGGCATCAAGGTCGAGGTCCAGTGGGCCGGCCGCGACGTCGTCAAGCAGGTCGCTGCCCGGCTCAACGCCGGCAACCCGCCCGACCTGACCGACCAGGACGCCGGCACCATCAAGGGCATCCTCGGCAAGGTCGACGGCGTCAGGGCCCTCGACGGGCTCTACGGCACGACCGTCGACGGCGAGACGAAGAAGGTCTCCGAGGTCATCCCGGCCGGCCTGATCAAGCCCTACCGCAACGCCGCCGGCGCCCCGATCGTCGTGCCCTACGAGATCATCGGCTCGACGATGTGGTTCGACGGCAAGGCCAACCCGGCGTGGGCCGCCGGTCCGCCGAAGACCTGGCCGGAGTTCGTCGCGGCGCTGGACGCCCGCAAGGCGGCCGGTCGCACCCCCATCGCCCTCGACGGCGACATCAAGTTCTACGACGCCTACTTCACGACCTGGTCGATCATCCGCCACGGCGGTGTCGGGCTGCTCGCCAAGGCGGCCACCGACAAGACCGGCGCCACGTGGGACGACCCGGCGTTCCTCGCCGCCGCCAAGGACGTCGAGCAGCTCGTCAAGGGCGGCTACATCGTCAAGGACTTCAACGCCACCAAGTTCCCCGCCCAGCAGAACGCGTGGGCGGCCGGCAAGAGCCCGACCGACCTGCTGCTGATGGGCACGTGGGGGCCGAGCGAGACCGGACCGCAGGCGTCGGCCGGCTTCGAGTACCGCTCCTTCGCGTACCCGACGGTCGAGGGCGGCAAGGGCAACACCGCCGCCGAGGCCGGCGTCATCGGCTTCGCGATCCCGGCGAAGGCGCGGCACGCCGACGCGGCCGAGAAGTTCATCGCGTTCTTCCTCAACAAGGACCGCCTCGGCAAGATCGGCACCGACGCGAAGAACCTCACCCCGCGCACCGACATCCCCGCGCCGGCCGTCCTCGCCGACTACCAGAAGGAACTGATCGCGGCGGGCGACAACCTGTTCCTGCCCTACGACGACGCGGGTGCCGTCGCGCCCGAGTGGGTGTCGAACGTGTGGGAGCCGCTCAACGGCGACTTCTTCAACGGCAAGCTCGACGCCGCCGGCTTCATCGCGAAGCTCAAGTCGGAGACCGTCAAGCTCGCGAAGAACCAGTGAGCGGCCGGCGGAGCGGCTCGGGCCGCTCACCAGTAGCGCAGATCAAGGTCGCGGCGTCGTGACCACGGTCGAGGAGGTGACCCGGCCGCGGGTCACCTCGCCCAAACCCGGGCCGCGCAAGCACAACGACGGCCCGCTCGGCCGTGGCCGGCGCCGCCTGTACTGGTGGTTCGTCGCCCCGGCGCTGACGGTCTACCTGGCGTTCGTCGCCGGACCGGCGGTCTCCGGGATCTGGATCAGCCTGCACTCGTGGCGCGGCGCCGGCGACGAGATGCGCTGGGTCGGCCTCGCCAACTACCGGCGGCTGTGGTCCGACGACATCTTCCGCACCGCGTTCCTCAACTCGCTGACCATCCTGGCCGTGTGCGGCGTCGCCGTCTTCGCCCTCGCGTTCGTGCTCACCATCGCCCTGCGCGAGATCCGCGCCAAGAGCGCGCTGCGGTCGCTGCTGTTCTTCCCGTACATCGTGTCGCCGATCGCGATCGGTGTCGCGCTGGGACTGCTGCTGGACCCGCAGGGCCTCGCCAACGCCACCCTGCGCAGCATCGGCCTCGACGCCCTCGCCAAGCCGTGGCTCGCGCCGGACCGGCTGTTCTCCACCATCCTGGTGGGCCTCGTGTGGGTCTCCACCGGCTTCTACGTCGTCATCCTGATGGCCGGCACCGACCGCATCCCGGCGTACTTCTACGAGGACGCCGACCTCGCCGGCGCCACGCCCCTGCAGAAGCTCCGCCACGTCACGCTGCCGCTGTCGTGGGACGTGGTGTCGGTGGCCGCGGTCCTCTGGGTGATCAACTCGTTGAAGATCTTCGAGTTCATCTACGCGTTCACCGGCACCGGCGACTCACCGATCCCGGACACCCGCACCGTGCCGATCCATCAGTTCGTGGTCACCACCGGCGGCCGGTCACCTGCCTACCTGCTGGGCTACGGCGCCGCCATGGGCGTCGTGCTGGTGGCCGCGATCGCCGTCCTCGTGATCCTCCTCCGACGGGTGATGCGCCGTGAAGCTGTTCAGTTCTAAACGGCGCCGCCAGCCGGGCCTGGTCCATGCCGCACGGGTGGTGCTGCTGGGCTGGGTGGCGTTCAACCTGTTCCTGCTCGTGTGGATCGTCGCCACCTCGCTCAAACGCAGCAAGGACGTGTTCGGCGAGCCGTTCGCGGTGCCCGGCGACCCGCAGTGGCGCAACTACACCCAGGCCTGGAGCGTCTCCGGGTTCTCCACCGCGTTCCTGAACTCGCTGACGATCGTCGGGGTCGCCTCCGTCGCGGTCGTCGCGCTCGCCGCGCCGGCCGCCTACATGCTGGCCCGGGCCAGGACCCGCACCGCCGGGCCGTTCACCACGTTCTTCGCCGTCGGCACCGGCATCCCGCTGCAGGCGATCGTCATCCCGATCTTCGTCCTGACGCAGTCGATCTCCAGCTTCGCCTACGAAACGGTGGGCTGGTGGGACGACCGGATCAGCCTGACCATCATCTACGTGGCCACCTCGCTGCCGTTCGCGGTCTTCCTGCTGACCGGGTTCTTCCGGTCCCTGCCGCACGAGCTGGAGGAGGCGGCCGCGCTGGACGGCGCGTCGGTCGGGCACATGTTCGTGCGGGTCATGCTGCCGCTCGCCCAGCCCGGCCTGATCACCGCGCTCGTGCTCACCGTCGTGTCACTGTGGAACGAGACGCTGCTCGCGCTGATCCTGGTCGTCGACACCGACCAGCAGACGTTGCCGCAGGCGCTGCTCGGGCTCTACGGCACGATGCAGTACACGTCGAACTGGGGCGGCCTGTTCGCCGGGCTGGCCATCGTGGTGGTGCCGATCGTGGTCATCTACTGGTGGCTCGGCCGGCGCATCATCGAAGGACTCACCGTCGGGGCTGAGAAATGACCGGGGACATGAGCACGCTGGAGCTGACCACGGTGACGGTGCCGGCCGCGGCCCTGGGCCCGGCCAACCCGCTGCCGCCGCTGCGCCGGCTGCGCGACTTCCACGCCGGGCTCGACGCGGGGGTCGCCGACGCGGCGATGGCCGAGAACCTCGCCTACGGCCACGTCACGTCGCTGCTGCCGTACACGATGCAGGACGGCTACGGCCGGGAGCGCGCCGACACCCCGCTGCGGGTCGCGGTGCTGGACAACGGTGTCCTGCGCGCCGAGGTGCTGCTGGACTACGGCGGCCGGCTGTGGTCGCTGCGGCACCTGCCCACCGGGCGGGAGCTGCTGCACCGCAACCCGATCCTGCAGCCGGCCAACCTCGGCCTGCGCAACGCCTGGTTCGCCGGCGGCATCGAGTGGAACATCGGCACCATCGGGCACACCCCGCTGGGCTGCGCCCCGGTGCACGCCGCCCGGGTCGACCGCCCGGACGGCACGCCCGTGCTGCGGATGTGGGAGTTCGAACGGCTGCGGGAGCTGGTCTTCAGCGTCGAGCTGTGGCTGCCGGCCGGCTCGCCGGTGCTCTACGCCCACGTTCGCGTCACCAACCCCAACCCGGCGGACACGCCCCTGTACTGGTGGACCAACATCGCCGTGCCGGAGACGCCGGACACCCGGATCGTCGTGCCGGCCGAGCGCGCCTACCACTTCTCGTACGACAACGTGCTGCGGCGCATCCGCGTGCCCGTCCACGAGGGCACCGACGAGACGTACCCGGGACGGCGCGGACCGGCCGCGGACTTCTTCTACGACCTCGGCGCCGGCCGGCCCTACATCGCCGCGCTCGACGCCGACGGGACAGGCCTGGTGCAGACGTCCACCGGCAACCTGCGCGGGCGCAAGCTCTTCCGCTGGGGCACCTCGATCGGCGGGCGGAACTGGCAGGAGTGGCTGTCCGGCCCCGGCGCCGGCTACCTGGAGATCCAGACCAGCCCGGCGCGGACCCAGATGGAGCACCTGCGGCTGCCGGCCGGCGAGACGTGGTCGTGGGTCGAGGCGTACGGCATGCTCGCCTGCGACCCGGACGCCGTCCACGGCCGGTGGGCCGACGCGCGGTCGGCGGTCGGGACGGCACTCGACGAGCTCGTCCCGGCGTCCACCGTGGACGCCGCGCTCGCGGAGGCCACCGGTCAGGCCGGGCGGCCGCCACAGGCCGGGCTGCACCGGGGCAGTGGCTGGGGCGCGTTGCAGCGCCGGCTGCGTGAGCATGACGGCGACCGGTCGCTGCGCCTGCCCGGCACCCCGTTCGGCGACGAGACGATCGGCCGCGACCAGCAGTCCTGGCTGCGGCTGGTGGACACCGGTGCCATGCCGGCACCGGCGCCGGAGCTGCCGCCGTCGTCGTACACGGTCGGACCGGCCTGGCGGGAACTGCTGGAGAAGTCGTCCGCCACCCAGCCCGGCAACTGGTTCGCCTGGCTGCACCTCGGCGTCAACCGCTTCCACGCCGGCGACACCGACGGCGCGCGGGACGCCTGGAGCCGGTCGCTGACCTTCCGGGCCAACGCGTGGGCGCTGCGCAACCTCGCGATGGTCGACCTGGCCGACGGCGACGGAGCGCTCGCCGCCGACCGGCTCACCGCCGCGCACCGCATGGCGCCCCGGCTGCGGCCGCTGACGGCCGAGGCCCTCGAGGCCCTCATTGCCGCCGGCCGGCCCGGCGACGCGCTGTCCATCGTGGAGCGGCTCGACCGGGAGCAGCGCTGGCACGGCCGCATCCGGCTGCTGGAGTGCCGGGCCGCGCTCGACTTCGGCGACCTGGCCCGGGCGAAGCGGCTGCTCGACGACGGGATCGTCGTCGACGACCTGCGGGAGGGCGAGGACGCCCTGGACACGCTCTGGTGGACCTATCACGAGAAGCGCGCCGCCGCCGCGGGCATGGGCCGGCTCGACCCGGCGACCCGGGTGCGGATCCGCCGCGAGCACCCGCTGCCCTGCCTGTACGACTACCGGATGCACGAGTCCGGCTGACCGTCCCGGCTTGAACGCGGCCACCCGGACCGGGGGCCGCGGCCGAACCCTGCGCACGTCGTCGCGCCCCGCACGTCGTCGCATCCCGCACGTCGTCGCATCCCGTATCCGAGGAGGAGTCCGTGACCCACCCGGTGAGCGCACCCGCGGTGCTGGCCGTCGACGCGGGAGGCACGTACGTGAAGACGGCGCTCCTCGACGCGGACCACGCCGTCGTCGCCGTACACCGGGAGCCGATGCGGCCCGAGGCGGCACTGGACTCGGTGCTCGACGCGGCCGCCGCGATGGCAGCACGCGCACCGGCCGCCGGTCGCGCGGTGGTCGCCGCCGGCATCGCGGTGCCCGGCATCGTCGACGAGGACGCGGGAATGGCCCGGTGGGCGGCGAACCTCGGCTGGCGGGACGTGCCGGTCCGCGCCGCGGCCACCGCCCGGCTCGGCATCCCCGTCACCCTCGCCCACGACGTCCGGGCCGGCGCGCTGGCCGAGGCGGCGCGCGGCGCCGGGCGGGACGCCGGCAGCGTCCTGTTCGTCGCGCTGGGGACCGGTATCGCGGCCGCGCACGTCATCGGCGGCGCGGTCCACCCGGGCGCACACCACGCCGCCGGCGAGCTCGGCCACCTCCGGGTGCGGCCGGGCGGACCCCGGTGCGGCTGCGGCGGCCTCGGCTGCCTGGAGGCGGTGGCGTCGGCGTCGGCGATCGCCAGGCGGTACGAGCAGCGCGGCGGCCCACCGGCCACGGCGAAGGACGTCGCGGAGCGGGCGGCGGCCGGAGACCCCGTCGCCGGCGCGGTGTGGAGCGAGGCCGTCGAGGCCCTCGCGGACGGGATCGCGGTCGCGGCGACCGTGTCCGACCCCAGGATCGTCGTGATCGGCGGTGGCCTCGCCGGTGCCGGCGCGCAACTGCTGGATCCGCTTGCCGCCGGGGTACGGCAGCGGATGACCATCCACGGTGGACCCGCGGTGCGGGCCGCGGCTTTCGCGGATCTCGCCGGCACCCACGGCGCCGGGCTGCTCGCCTGGGCGGCCGCCCGTCCACGGGAAACGGCACCGGCGCCGCACTGACCCGACCACCGTCGTCGTCGCGGCGAAGCGCCGGGGTCAGCGCGCCTGCGGGGGCCAGTCCTGGTCGTCCCAGAGAAGGGGCTGCCGCGTCAGATGCAGCAGGCGCTCCACCAGCCGCCGGTGGGCCGGCGTCTGTGCCGAGGCGCCCCACAGCGGCGCGCTGCTCATCCCGTCCGCCGCCGCCACGACGAGCGCCAGGACGTCCGGGGAGAGGCCGTCGGCGGCCAGCATCGTGTCGATGCGTTCCGCGTCGGCGCGGGCGAGCTCGGCGACCGCGGGGATGGTCATCAGCTGGGTGATCAGCGTCAGGGACTCCCGGGCCTGGACCTCGTCCGCCGGCAGGGTCAGCGCGGCCCGCAGGTAGGCGCGGGTCAGCCGCCCCGGTGCCGTGTCCTCCGGGTCGAGGGCCGCGTCGATGAGGGCCTGGAACGTGGCCAGCTGGTCGCGGGCCAGCTCCAGGATCAGCGCGTCCTTGCTGGCGAAGTGGTAGATCAGGCCGCCCTTGGACACGCCGGCGAAGCGGGCGATCTCGTCCAGGGAGGCGTGGATGCCGCGGGCGCGGATGGCGTCCCCGGCCGCCGACAGCAGCGCCCGGCGGGTGTCGTGCGGCGTGCGGCCTGCGGTGCGTCCCACGGTGACACCGTACCTACGGCCGGGGCGCCGGCTGCGACGGGATCAGCGCCCAGGCCAGCACCGCCGCGCCGGCCATCAGGGCCGCCGCGGTGAGCGAGGTGACCTGCACGGCGGTGACGAAGGCGTCCCGGGCGCCGGCGGCGGCCTGCGGCGGCAGGACCTGCACCGCCGACGCCAGCGAGTCCCGCACCCGGATGGCGTCGCCGGTCGGCAGCCCGTCCGGCACGGTGACGGTCGCGCGGTACACCGAGGTCATCAGCGAGCCCAGCACCGCGATGCCCAGCACGACACCGAGCTCGTTGGCGGTCTCGGTGATCGCGGAGACCGATCCGGCCTTCCGCGGCGGCGCCGCGGAGATGATCGCGTCGCCGGTCAGCGTCAACGCCAGCCCGATGCCCAGCCCGACGGGCACCAGCGCCAGGCCCAGCCACAGGTACGGCCCGTGCGCGGCGGCGGCCATCAACGCCAGCCCGGCGGCGGCCGCGGCCAGGCCGGCGGCGATCGCCCGGCCGCGGCCCAGCCGGGCCGTGGCGATGCCGACGACGGCCACGACCACCATCGCGGCGATCGTCACCGGCAGCTCGGCGAGGCCGGCCCGCAGCGGGCTGTTGCCGCGGGCCAGCTGCAGGTACTGGGAGAAGAAGAACAGCAGCCCGGTCAGGGCGAAGATCGAGATGACGCTCGCCGCGACCGCGCCCGAGAACGCCGGGCTGCGGAACAGCTCCACGTCCAGCATCGGCTCCCGCAGCCGGCGCTGCCGCCGCACGAACAGCACACCGCCGGCCAGGCCGATCGCCGCCGACGCCACGGTCAGCGCGTCGACGCCGGACCCGGCCAGGTGCTTGACCGCATAGACGACGGGAACGACCGCGACCATGGACAGCACCGCCGAGGCGACGTCGAAGCGCCCCGGCTCCGGGTCACACGACTCGGGCAGGAGCAGCAGACCCGCGGCGAGCACCGCGAGCATGACGGGCACGTTGATGAGGAACACCGATCCCCACCAGAAGTGCTCCAGCAGGAACCCGCCCACGAGCGGCCCGACCGCGGAGCCCGCCGCGAACGCCGTCGACCAGATGGCGACGGCCCGGGTCCGCTCGGCACCGTCGGGGAAGATGTTGCGGATCAGCGACAGCGTCGACGGCATCAGCGTCGCTCCCGCCACCCCGAGCAGCAGCCGCGCCCCGATCAACGCCTCCGCGGACGTGGCTAACACCGCCAGCAGCGACGCCGCTCCGAACGCCGCCGAGCCGATCAGCAGCACCCGCTTGCGCCCGAACCGGTCGGCGAGGTTGCCCATCAGCACCAGCAGCCCCGCGAGGGTCAGCGAGTAGACGTCGCCGATCCAGAGGATCTGCTCGGCGGTCGGCCGCAGGCTCGCGGTCAGCGCCGGCACCGCCAGGGCGAGGACGGTCCCGTCGATGGCCAGCAGCAGCACCGTCCCGGCCAGCACGGCGAGCGCCGCCCACCGTCGCCGGGGGGACAGGATCGGGTGCGGCAACGCCGTCGCGGGAAGCGCCATGGGCGAAACTGTACCGACTGGTCGGTGAAGTTTCGAGAGTGGGCGTGATCACCTTCCGGCTCAAAGGGCTCGGCGGCGCCGGGGTGGGGTGGGGGGAGTGGCGTCGGTGAGGTGGGTGAGGACCTTGTCGGCGATGCGGCCCAGGGCGGCGACGTCGGCGTCGTCGAGGAGGTCGATGAAGTGGCGCCGGACCGAGGCCACGTGGTGCACGGCGGCGGCCTGCACGGTGGCCCAGCCGTGGTCGGTGAGCACGACGGTGGCGCCGCGGCCGTCGTCGTCGGCGCCGGTGCGGGTCACCAGGTCGCGCTGCTGCATGCGGGCGACCTGGTGCGACAGACGGCTCGTCGACCAGCGGATCGAGGCGGCCAGCTCGCCGAGACGCAGCTGCCGGCCGGGGGCCTCGGAGACGGCGGTGAGCACGTCGTAGTCGGCGTCCGACAGGCCGGAGTCGGTGCTGAGGTCGCGGGTGAGCTGCAGGTCCAGCAGGGCGCGCATGCGGCGATACCCACGCCAGGTGTGCATCTCGGCGTCGGTGAGCCAGCGCGGTTCGGTCATGCGGTCAAGGCTACGAGATTTGCTTGACGTGTCAAACGCACCGCGGGTAGCGTGCATGACATGTCAAGCATCAAGTTCGGGATCGACGTTCCGGCGAGCACCGCGGTGGACCCGGTCGCCGCCGCGCGGGCCGCCGAGACGCTCGGCTTCGACTTCGTCTCCACGTCCGACCACCCGAGCGGCACCGAGCCGAGCCACGAGGCGTGGACGGTGCTCGCCTGGATGGCGGCGCACACGAGGCGGATCAGCGTCATGCCGCGGGTGCTCGGCGTGCCCTATCGGCGACCCGCCATGGTGGCGAAGATGGCCGAGACCCTCGACCGGCTCAGTGGCGGCCGGCTGATCCTGGGGCTGGGCGGCGGGGCGTCGGACGAGGAGTTCCGTGCGTTCGGCATCGCGGTGCCGTCGCCACGGGACAAGGTCGACGGCCTGGCCGATGCCCTCAAGATCATCCACGGTCTCTGGTCGCGGCCGGTCACCACGTACACCGGCCGCGTCCATCACGTCGACGCCGCGCCGATGGAGCCGAAGCCGGACCGGCGGATCCCCGTCTGGCTGGGCACGTTCGGGCCACGCGCCCTCGCCGTCACCGGGCGGCTCGCCGACGGGTGGATGCCGTCGCTGGGCTACGCGCCGCTGGAGCGGCTGCCCGCGATGCGTGACCAGGTCGCCGCCGCCGCGGAGCGGGCCGGCCGCTCCATCGACGACATCACCTGCGCGCTCAACGTCGAGGTGCGGCCGCTCGAGGAGCCGCCCGGCCGGCTCGCCGAGCGGCTGCACGGCCTGCTCGCGCTCGGCTTCACCGTGCTCAACCTCAAGGTGCCCGCCACCGGCCGCGACGAACACCTCGAGCGGCTCGGCCGGGACGTCCTGCCGCGCCTGCGGTGATTATCATGCGTCGATGAAGGGTGCTCGGATCTGCTTCGCGATGATCGGCGCCGGCAGCGCGCTGTTCCTGCTGTCGTGCGCGCCCTGGATGCCGGCCGGCTCCGGCATCGCCGGCGGCCTGCTCGCCGTCGCCGGTGCCATCGGGCTGCCGCTGGTGTCCAAGGCGCAGGCGATCCAGCACCACGACGACCTCCAGCACCACATGCGGACCCAGGGCGTGCGGGGCGTGGTGCGCATCCACGGCCTGGACCGCCTCGAGGGCGCGCAGGTCCGGCTGGACGCCACCCTCGACCTGCCGGGCGCCGCGCCGCACCGCGGCAGCTTCCGCTGCATCGCGACCGCCGCCGACCGGCGCAACCTGGCGCCCGGCAGCGAACGCCCGGTGGAGGTCGCCCCCGGCCGCATCCTGGTGTATCCGACAGCCACGCCGGACAAGCAGAAACTCCCCACCTACCGGGTGACCTTCTCCCCGACGTGACGGTGCACCGGGCGGGCACCATCGACGACACGCCCCGAGCAGGTGCCGCTGGTCGTCGTGGTGGTCTAGCGCGGCAGGTCGTGGCGGCGGTGGGTGGCCTTCGAGACCAGGGACTGGGGCAGGAGGCGGCGCAGCGGGAAGACGAGCGGGGCGTTGCTGCCGACCGCGTAAAACGGCTTCGGGCGGGGCGTCTCGATCGCCTTGACGATCGTCGCGGCGACCCGCGACGCCGGTGTGCCCGCGCGTTCGTTGCGGTCCAGGGCGGCGAGCATCCGCTCGAAGTCCGCCCTGTGCGGTGAGTCGTCGGCGACGTACCTGGTGCGCCGCTCGCTGATGCCGGTGCTGATCGCGCCCGGCTCCACCGTGGTCAGCCACACGTCGAACGGGGTGTACTCGTGCCGGGCGCCGTCGCTGAAGCCCTTCAGCGCCGCCTTCGACGCGACGTACGAGGAGCGGTACGCCAACGGGAACGACGCGAGCATCGAGCCGACCATCACGACCCGGCCGTAGCGCCGGGCGCGCATGCCGGGCAGCAGCAGCTGGGCGAGCCGGACCGGCCCGAGCACGTTGATCTGGAACAGCCGGCGCAGGGCGTCGAGCGGCAGTTCCTCAAAAGGGCCGTTCTGGCTCTCGCCGGCGTTGTTGACGAGGACGTCGACCTGCCCGGCGGCCGCGGCGAGGGCCTCGATCGACGTGTCGTCGCCGAGGTCGAGCGGCAGGAACCGCACACCGTCCGGGCGCTGGTCGTCGCGCAGCTCGGCCGGGCGGCGGCTGGTGCCGATGACCTGGAATCCGCGCGCGACCAGCGCCGCGGCGGTCGCTCGCCCGATCCCTGACGATGCCCCGGTGACCAGCGCGGTGCGTTGCATCGCTGCACCATACCGCCGCCGGCCCCGGGGCCGCCCGTCAGGCGATCTCGTCCTGTCAGGCGATTTCGAGACTCAGGCGATCTCGTCCTCGCCGGCGACCAGCACGACCGTGCGGCGGCGCTTGGCCCACAGCAGCAGCGCCGCGCCGGCCACGACCGTCACGGCACCGGCGGCGGCGATCCAGCCGACGCGGTCGCCGGTGACCGGCAGGTGCGGCGTCGCGTTCACGACCACGGTCGCGGTGTCGTTGGCCGGGTCCGGGTCGGCGAAGTCGTAGAAACCGTCCGACACCTCGTAGGTGATCTTCCCGGTGGCGTCGGCGATCTTCGTGGTGACGGTGACCCCGAACCCGAACATGATCATCTTGCCCGCGGGCAGCGCCGGGACCCGGCAGCTGAACATGGGCTTCGGCGTGTCCGAGCCGATGCACCCCGGCGGGTAGACCGCCCTGGTGGTGCCGGGCGGCACCTCGACGTGCAGCCACAGCGGCTCGCCGCCCCGGACGTCGCCGAGGTCGGACGGCCCGAGGTTGCGCACGGTGACGGTGAACGAGACCGTCTGCCCCGCCGCGCCGGCGACCGTGGCACCCTCGACCGCGATGTCGGTGGGCACGCCGCTGGTCAGGTGCGCCGTGACGGTGGTCGTCGAGTAGTACACGCTCTCCAGCGGGGTGAGCGGCTCGGCCCACAGCACGAACGACAGGTCACCGGCGACGGCGTGCATCGGGATGCTGACCGGCGTGTCGTAGGTGCCGCCGACCTCGACGCGCCGGTCCACCCGGCACCGCACCGACGGCGGCTCACCGGGCGAGATCATCTCGCAGCCGGCCGGCAGCGTCGCGCCGTGCGTCCACGCGTTGTCGCCGTTGACCCGCACCCAGAACCCGTCGAGGGCGCGGTCGCCCCAGTTGGTGAAGGCCACCGGCAGCGCCAGGGGACTGCGCGACCTGCCCTGCAGCCGCACCTGTGGCTGCGCCGGGATCGGGTCCGCGCCGTGGGTGATGCGGACCTCGGCGTTCCCGGTGAGGGGCTTCGCGTTCGGCCCGGCCACCCGGACCGGCACGCTCAGCGTGCTCCCAGCCGCCGCGGCGGCGCCGGGTCCGGCCCGGTAGACGAGGTCGACCTGCGCGTCTGCCCACGAGGTCGACGGCCCGTCGTGCATCGGGCACGTGACCTTCTTCCCGGCTGTCGTGCAGTCCGCCGGCGGCGTGACCACGACCGCGGTGCCCAGATCCGTCAGGTCGTACTCCGCGGTGAGCCCGACCAGCTCCGCGGCGCTGCTGACCGCCACGAGCGTCCGCGCTGCGCGGCCCGGCGACTGCGCGGTCATGCCCGGCGTCAGCCAGGTCGTGCCGTATTCGGTGAACGTGGTCTCGGCATGGGCAGGGGTGGTGACGAGCCCGAGTCCCCCGACCGCGAGGGCCAGCGCGCCGGCTGCCCCGAAAGCTCTCGTACGTTTGGACGTCACGCGCGGTGAAGCTAGCAGGCCGTCGATCTTCCCGCTGTCCCGTGCGGCTACGCGATCTGGGCGGGCTTGTGGGCGGCGGCGATCTCGGCGGCGAGGCGCCCCGGCTCGTCGAGGGGGACGAAGGTGCGGGCGCCGGGCAGCTCGACCAGGGTGGCGTCGGGGAAGGCGGCGCGCAGGCGATGGGCGAGGCTCAGCTTGAAGAAGCGGTCGCCGGTGCCCCAGACCAGGCGGACCGGCTTGCGGAACGTGCGCAGGCGGGTCGAGACGTCGAGCAGGTCCGCGGGGGAGATGCCGCGCAGGAACGCGGCGGCGTCCCGGCGGATCGCGGCGTCGGCCCGCAGCGGGGCGACCCAGCTCGCGGTCAGGGCCGCGTCGAGGGGGTCGCGGGCCAGTCCGCCATAGCCGGCGACCGAGTGGCGCAGGGCCTTCGCCCGCACCGACGCGGCCAGCAGGCGCAGCCGGGCGGGGCTGCGGCCGGCCTTGACGAGCAGGTCGATCGGCGCGGGCGGGAACTGCTCGAACGCGTCGCAGTTGGTGAGGACGACCCGCCCGACCCGGCTGTGGTCGGTGTCGAGGAGGAACTGGCAGAGGGCGCCGCCGGTGTCGTTGCCGACGAGGGTCACGTCGCTGAGGTCGAGAGCGGCGAGGAACTCGCCGATGAGCCGGGCGATCCCGCGCGGGCTCAGGTCGGTGCCGTCCGGCCACGGCACGCGGTGCGCGCCGAGCGGCAGGTCCGGCGCGTAGCTGCGGATCCCGCGCTCGGCGAGCGCCGAGGCGGTGGCCGACCACAACGAGGCGCCGACGAGCAGCCCGTGGATGAGGACGACCGGGGGCAGGGTGCTGTCCTGCGGTCCGGCGGCGCGGTATTCGATGCGGCCCTGCGGGATGTCGACGGCGGGCATGGCGCCTCCTCGCGGTATCTTCACGGTATGGCACAACAAACATACGTACTGCCTGTATGAAAAGCAACCGCCGAACCCAGGAGCAGCGTTCGGAGGCGACCCGTGCCGCGCTCATCCAGGCGGCCAGGCCCCTCTTCGCCGAGTCCGGCTTCGCCGGCGTGGGCACCGAGGCGATCGTCCGCGCCGCCGGCGTCACCCGCGGCGCGATGTATCACCAGTTCGCCGACAAGACCGACCTGTTCGCCGCGGTCTTCGAGCTGGTCGAGACCGACATGACCCGCCGCATCGACGACGCCGTCGGGGCCAGCGGCCTCACCGACCCGATCGCGCTCATGAGGCTCGGCGCGGGGGTCTGGCTGGACGCGTGCGCCGAGCCCGAGGTGCAGCGCATCGTGCTGATCGAGGCACCCTCGGTGCTCGGCTGGGCGCGCTGGCGCGAGATCAGCCTGCGGCACGGGATGGGCCTGGTGCAGAGCCTCGTCAGCTTCGCCATCTCGGTGGGCCGGATCGCGGAGCAGCCGCCCGAGCCGCTGTCGCACGTGCTCATCGGCGCCCTCGACGAGGCCGCCCTCTACCTGGCGCAGGCCGAGGACCCGGTCCGGGCCCGTCAGGAGATCGGCGCCGTCCTCGACCGGCTCATCGACTCCCTGGCTGTATAGCGGTAGACCTGCCGTGAGCGCCGCGGGGAGCCCTGCGGCGCTCGTCGAGTTTTGACGGTTCTGTTACGTCCGTGCTGCGGCGGTGTTCTTGACACGCTGGTCGGCCCTCGCCAAGATGTAAAAACCAAGCGCTTGTTAGGTTATCGAATGAGACCGGTGGCGTTCGCCGCGATCACTCCTTCCGAGGCTGACGATTCGTATAATTCCGTGACAGGGGTACAAATGGGCGTTTCATCGACGATTCGCATCGTCAGCTGTCTCGCGCTGGCGGCGCTCACCGTCGCAGGCTGCGGCAACAAGGCGGGGGAGGACAAACCGAGCAACGGCACCGCGTCGGGCGCTCCGATCATCATCGGCCTGGACGAGGACAGCACCGGCTCCGGCGCCTCCTACAGCACCATCGCCGGCAAGACCATCCGCCTGGCGATCCAGGACGTCAACGACAAGGGCGGCGTGCTCGGCCGGCCGCTGAAGCTGGTCGTCGAGAACGACGAGTCCGACCCGACCAAGGTGCCCGCGGTCCTGCAGAAGCTCGCCGGCCAGGGCGCCAAGGCGCTGTTCCTGCAGAGCGGCTCCGCCGCCATCCTCCAGGCGAAGTCGACGCTCACCCAGCTCGGCCTGCCCGCCATCGCACCCACCGGCGTGACCGCGACCCTGGTCCAGCCGCCGGACAACGAGCTGATCTACATGCTCGCCAACACGACGACCGACTGGGCCGACGTGTACTGCGGCGCCTTCAAGGCCGCGAACATCACCAAGATCGGCGTCCTCACCGACGACACCACCACCATCGCCGCGCTGGACAAGGCGCTGCTGCCGGCGCTGTCGTGCGTGCAGATCGTCGCGACGGAGAAGGGCGCGGCCAACGCCTCCGACCTGTCCGCGCAGGTGGCCCGGCTCAAGAACGCCAACCCCGACGCGATCCTGGTGACCAGCGTCGGCGGCGCGTTCGAGGTGCTCGCCCAGAACACCCTCGGCAGCCAGATGAAGGGCACCAAGCGCTTCTCCCTGGCCTCCATCGGCAACCAGCCGTCCTCCTGGAAGCTGGCCGCGCCGGGCGCCCTGGAGGGCCTCATCTTCATGGGCTCCATCAACACGGCGAACCCGCGCACCCAGGAGCTCGTCAAGCTGCTGAAGACCAAGTACGGCAACGACTACGACATCACCGCATACGACGCGCAGGCGTGGGACTCGGTGCACGTGCTCAAGCAGGCGATCGAGAAGGCCGGCGGGGTCGACGACTCCAAGAAGCTCAACGAGGCCATCCAGAGCATCAAGGGCTACCCGGCGACCTTCGGCCAGGCCAACTTCACGCTCTCCTTCGGCGCCGACAAGCACCTCGGTGCGGACGGGCCGTGCGGGCTGTCGCTGATCGAGTTCGGCGCGGACAACAAGCCCAAGGGCCCGTGGGCCACGTTCCAGCCGCCGTGCGCGAAGTAAGGAGGTAACACAGGTATGGGCCAGCTGCAGCTGTGGTTGTCAGCCCTCGAGATGGGGTGTTTCTTCGGCCTGCTCGCGCTGGCCTACTACCTGGTCCTGGTCGGCGCCGGGTTCTTCAACTTCGCGATCGGCCCGTACGCCATGGTCGGCGGGCTGTGCACGTCGTACCTGGTGCTGTACGAGGACATGAACGTGTGGGCGGCCGCGGCGGTGGCGATCACCGCCGCCGCGGCGCTCGCGGTCGTCACCGAGCTGGTGGTCGTCCGGCCGGTGCAACGGCGCTCCGGCGGCGGCGAACTGCCCGCCCTGGTCGCGGTCGCCGCGGTGCTCTTCACCATCCAGCAGCTGGCCGGGTACCTGTTCGGCTACACCACCCTGCCCGGGCAGCAGCTGTTCACGTTCGACCCGGTCACGGTCTCCGAGACGGTGATCCAGCCGAGCACGCTCGTCCTGCTCGGCTTCACCGTCGTCGCGTTCGCCGCGCTCGCGCTGTGGATCCGCGGCACCCGCACCGGCCGGCTGCTGCGCGCCGTCGGCGACAGCACCCACGCCGCCAAGCTGCTGGGCCTGCCCGTCAACCGGATCCGGCTCATCGCGTTCGTGCTGTCCGGGCTCCTCGCCGGGATCATCGGGCTGCTGTTCGCGCCGAAGGCCGGGGTCAGCTCGCTGTCCGGGCTCAGCTGGGCACTGTCCGGGTTCCTCGCCATGGTCGTCGGCGGCACCGGCTCCGTGTGGGCGCCGCTCGCGGGCGGGCTGCTCCTCGGCGCCGTCGAGGTCTTCGTCCCCTACTACTTCGGCGGGCAGTCCCACGTGTACGGGCTGCTGTTCGTCGCCCTGGTGTTCTTCGCCCTCAAACCGAGCGGCCTGTTCGTGCGGAGGGTACGAGCATGAAGCGCATCCCCGGCTCCCTCGGCCTGCTGCTCGGGCTGATCGGCGCGGCACTCATCCTGCTGTGGGTCGGCGCCGACGGCTACAAGCAGACCCTGGTCACCACGACCGCCACGTACGCGCTGATCGCGCTCGGCATGTACGTGCCGTACCTGATGGCCGGCTCGCTGTCGATGGCGTACGGCGCGTACGCGGGCATCGGCGGCTACGCGGTCGGCCTGATCTCCAGCAAGAGCGGCCTGCCGCTCGTCGTCGCCTGGCTCGTCGGGCCGATCATCGCGGCGGCCGTCGCGGTGCTGCTCGGGCTCGCCACCCGGCGGCTGTCCGGGTTCTTCCTCGCCGCCGTGACACTGCTGTTCGGCATGGCGTTCACCGCGTGGCTGGTCGACGCCGAAGGCTTCACCGGCGGCTCGGGCGGCCTCGGCAGCCTCCGCAAGCTCAACATCCTCGGCTGGCAACCGGACCACTACGACGTCGTCGTCGGCTCCGTCGTCGTCGTGTGCGTCATCGCGTTCCTGCTCGACCGGCTGCGGATGTCGCCGTGGGGCGTCATCGTGCGCACGATGCGCGACGCTCCCCGCGCGGTCGAGGCGGCCGGTGTACGGGTGCCGGTCATGAACCTCGTGTCCCTCGCCGTCGGCGCGGCGATCGCGGCCGTCGGCGGCGGGCTGTTCACCTACTCCGCCGGCAGCGTCACCCCGGACACGTTCACGCTCAACCTGGTGTTCCTGGCCATCTTCATGCCGCTCATCGGCGGTTCGGCCACCCCGTGGGGCGCGGTCCTCGGCGCGGTCATCGCCGTCGAGCTGACCCTGAACTTCCCCGCGGTGGAGACCAGCGGCACGCTCATCCTCGCCCTCGGGGTGCTCGTCATCCTGCTCGTCGCGCCGCAGGGCGTCATCGGGTACGCGGGCAAACTCGTCAAACTCGCGGGAGGACGCCGTGGCTGAGACGCTCCTCGTCGGATCCGGCCTGACCAAACGGTACGGCGGGGTCACCGCCCTGCAGGACGTGTCGTTCTCGCTCACCGCCGGTGAGGTCCTCGGCCTCGTCGGACCCAACGGCGCGGGCAAGACGACGCTGGTCGACCTCATCTCCGGCGCGCAACCGGCGACCGAGGGGTCGCTGACCCTGCGCGGGCAGCGGCTGACCGGTCCCGCGTCCAAGCGGGCCAAGGGCGGGCTGGCCCGCACGTTCCAGTACCCGCAGCTCGCGCTGGAGCTCACCGTCGCGGAGAACCTGCTGCTCGGCCGCGTCGCCCGCCGGCACGGCACGATCTGGCAGATGATCGCCGGCTCGTTCCGCGGCGCGCTGCGCCCGTACGAGAAGGCGGACACCCTCGCCGTGGCCGCGATCGCCGAGGAGCTCGGCATCGACCGCCTCGACCTGCCCGCGGGCGACCTGTCCCTGGGCGAGCAGCGGCTCGTCGAGGTCGGCCGGGCGCTCGGCCAGGACCCGCTCGTCCTGCTGCTCGACGAGCCGTTCGCCGGGTCCGACGCGGCCGGTGTCACCGGCATCTCCGAGGTGGTGCGCACCGTCCAGCGGCGCGGCCACGCGGTGATCCTCGTCGACCACAACGTCGACCTCGTCGCCGGCCTCGTCGACCGGATCATGCTGCTGGACCGCGGGCGGTCCGTGTTCGACGGCTCCCCGCGCGAGTGCCTCGACAGCCCGCAGATGCAAGAGGTGTACTTCGGGGTCGCCGACCCCGCCACCGAACCGGACCCCGAGGAGGCCGACCGTGTCAGCTCATGAGCTGCGCCTGGAAGGGCTCACCGTCCGGTACGGCCACGCCAGCGCGGTCGCCGGCGTCGACATCACCGCGCCCGGCGGCAAGATCACGGCGCTGGTCGGCCCGAACGGCGCCGGTAAGAGCAGCGCGCTGCTCGCCGCGTACGGGTCGGTCGCCGCGACCGGCCGGGTGTTCCTCGACGGCGAGGACGTCAGCAAGCTCAAGCCGGCCGACCGGGCCCGCGCCGGGATCGCCGTCGTGCCGCAGGGCCGGCAGCTGTTCCCGAAGCTCAACGTCGCCGACAACCTGCAGGTCATGGCGGAGCTGCTGCGCCTGCCGCGCTCCGCGGTCGACACGGCGATCGACCGCTTCCCGATCCTGCGGACCCGGCTCAAGAGCCTCGTCGGCGTGCTGTCCGGCGGCGAGCAGCAGATGCTCGTGGTGTCCCGGGCGCTGATGGGCACGCCGCGGGTCCTGCTGCTCGACGAGATGATGACCGGTCTCGCCCCGCTGATCGTGCAGGAGCTGCTGCGCACCGTCACCCAGCTGGCGTCCGAGGGCATCGCGGTGCTCATGGCGGAGCCCGCGCTCGGCGCCGTCCGCGGCGCCGTCGACCGCGGCTACGTCCTCGTCCGCGGCGAGGTCGTCGCGACCCGCGAGGACGGCGGCAAGTCCCTCGACGACGAGTACCGCTCCCGCATGGGCGTCCTCAAAAAGGCCGCGCACTGAGGTCGGCGTTGCGGGCCGGCTCTGCCAGGATGGTGGCGTGACAGGCACGGCGGACCGGCACGACGACGCCGGGGAGTTCTGGCTGGCGGAGCCCGGGTGGGCGCTGGTGAAGAGCAGCGGCGGCTATCTGCCGGTCAACCGGCTCACGTCCCGGGCGATGCTCGTCTGCGACGAGGACGAGGCCGCGCGCGTCACCGCCGGCATGCTGTCGGCCGGCTGTCCCGTCCTCGACCTGCCCCATGACGTCGACGAGCCGGTCTTCGCCGACATCTACGTCGACCGGGTCCCGCGCGACGGTCTGCGGGTCATGGTCGAGCTTCGGCGCCTGCTGGGAATGGCGTGGCCGTTCTCCGGCATTCGCGACCTGCTCGCCGCCCAGCCGATTCACGCCCGGGCCGCCGACGTGGCCGAGCTGCGAAGCGCGCTGACCGCGGTCCCGCACCTGCGACCGTTCCTGTTCCATGACGCCTACGGTGGCCTCGAGCCGGTCTGGACCGACAGCTGAGGCTGTCCGGTCGCGGGGGTCCGCTCCGACGTCTCCGGCGAACCGGCATCGCGAGGATGCCGGTCGGGAGGAGACGACGATGGGCCGCTTGCGGCTGCTGGGAGTTGTCGCCGGTCCGGTGTTCATCACCGTATGGCTGGTCCAGGCGCTGACCCGCGACGGGTTCGACCCGGCGCGGCATCCGATGAGCCTGCTCAGCCTCGGCGCGGGCGGGTGGGTGCAGATCGCGAACTTCGTGGTCGCCGGTCTGCTGCTGGCCGGCTTCGCCGTGGGGGTCCGCCGGGCCCTGCACCCCGGCCGCGCCGGCACGTGGGCGCCGGTCCTGTTCGCCGCCAACGGCGTCGGGCTGGTCATCGCCGGGGTGTTCGTCACCGACCCGGGGGCGGGGTTCCCGGCCGGCGCTCCCGCGGGTGCCCCGGAGTCGGTCAGCTGGCACGGCGTGCTGCACGAGGTCGGCTTCGCGACGGCGTCGGTGTCGTGGCTCGCGGTCTGCTTCGTGCTGCTGCGCCGCTTCGCCGCCGACGGGCGGCGCGGCTGGGTGGTGGCCTGCGTGCTCGCGCCGCTCGCCTGGGTCGTGGTCGGCGCATGGCCGGACCTCGACAGCCTCAGCCTGCGCCTGGTCGCCGGTACGGCGATCTCGTTCGCGTTCACGGCTGCGCTCGGCGCGGCGCTGCGGCGCACCCCGTGGTAAACGGCGCGGTCAGGTGTGCCGGGCGGTGACGGGTGCCGTGACGATCAGGGTGTCGACGTCGGCGGGGGGCAGGGGCCGGGCGTAGAGGTAGCCCTGGCCGGTGCCGCAGCCGAGCCGGAGGAGCTCGTCGGCCTGGGCGGTGGACTCGATGCCCTCGGCGACCGTGCGCAGGTGCAGCGCCTGGCTCAGCCGGATCACCGCCTCGGTCACCGCGGCGCCCTCCGGAGTGCCGTCGAGCTCGGAGACGAAGCTGCGGTCGATCTTGAGGATGTCGACGGGCAGGCGGGTCAGGTAGTGCAGCGAGGAGTAGCCGGTGCCGAAGTCGTCGATGGCGATGCGGATGCCGTGCTCGCGCAGCGCCTTCAGCGCCGGGATCGCGACCGCCTCGTCGACGACCGCGGACTCGGTCACCTCCAGCACCAGGTCCGTCGCGGGCAGGCCGGTGCGGGCCAGGACCGCCAGGACGTCGGCGACGAGGGTGGGCTCCTGCAGCTGCCGCGGCGACAGGTTGACGCTGGCGTAGAAGGGGGCGCCGAGCCGCCGCTGCCAGGCGAGGACCCGGCGGCAGGCGTCCTCCAGCACGAACAGGCCGATGGCGGTGATCGCGCCGGTGCGTTCGGCGGCGGGGATGAACTCGACCGGCGAGATGGTCCCGCGTTGCGGATGCTCCCACCGTACGAGCGCCTCGACAGCGAGCGGGCGGGTCGTGGTCAGGTCGACCATCGGCTGGTACAACACCCGGATCTGGCCGTCCTGCACGGCCCGGCCGAGCTCCTCGGCGAGCGCGTCGTCGGCGGCGCGCCGGTCGGCGAGACCCGGGTGGTAGGCCTCCCAGCCGTGGGTGCCGGCCCGTTTGGCGTGGTACATGGCGGTGTCGGCGCGCCGCAGCAGGTCCTTGGCGGTGTCGTCGGGGGCGCTGAGCGCGATGCCGACGCTGGCCCGCACGGTGAGCATCTCCGCGCCGACCGGGATCGGGTTCGCCGCGATCGTGGCCAGGATCCGCTGCGCGGTGGTGACCGCCGGGTCGAGACCGGCGACGCCGTCGAGCAGCAGCACGAACTCGTCGCCGCCGATACGGGCCGCCAGGTCGGCTGAGCGCACGTTCTGCCGCAGTACGAACGCGAACTCCGCCAGCAGGGTGTCGCCGGCGTGATGGCCGAAGGCGTCGTTGACGCCCTTGAAGCCGTCGAGGTCGATCAGCAGGACGGCGACGGGCTCGCCGCGGCGGACCGCGCGCTGCAGGCGGTCGTGCAGCCCGGCGCGGTTGGCGAGGCCGGTCAGCGAGTCGGTGACGTTGAGGTCGTGGCTGTCGCGCAGCGAGATCAGCTGCCGCGCCGCGACCGCGCCCGTCATGAGGATGAGGCCGAGCACCAGCCCGCCCCAGGGGAAGACCTGCCGCTCGCGGACGGTCACCACCACGAGCAGCAGGTACCCGCCGATGAGCGCCGCGTACGGGAAGTAGCTGGCCCAGAACGGCACGGCGATGGCGTCGGCGGCGTCGCCGGCCAGGGCGTGCACCAGGACGGCACCGGTCATGAGCAGCGCCGCGGCGAGGCGGCTGACCGTCGCCGGCGGGTCGGCGCCGAAGCCGACCTCGCCGATGAGGAGCACGAAGATCCCGGCCATCAGGACCGGCACCGACCGGGGCGCGCGGGTGAGCGCGCCGCGCAGCAGGAGCCCGGCGATCGCGGTCAGCACCAGCAGGTCACCGAGCGGGAAGCCGACCGACGCCACCCACTGCGCGCCGACCGGCTGTTCGGTGGCCGGGCCGAGCCGCAGGTACCAGACGACCATGAACCCGCCGCCGAGGACCGTGCCGACCTCGGCGAGGTACGCCGCGAGGCGCCGGCCGTGCAGGCGACCGGTCGGCGCGGACAGCATGCCCGCCGCCATCGCCGCGTACATGGCCAGGTGGGCCAGCGCGCCCGTCCACCACCACCCGGTCGCCGAGGCGAGCACCGCCGCCGCCGAGAAGCCCCTGGAGACGGCCATGAGCTGCCAGGTGCGCCGGTCGTTGGCGTGCCCGGCGCCGTACAGGCCGACCACGAGTCCCAGGGTGTCCAGCAGCACCAGCGTGCCCGTCAGGATCACCGGCCGCAGGTGCCCGTCCAGCACCGCGGCGGCCTGCCCCAGCACGACCAGCAGGATCAGGACGCCGACCGCGATGCCGGCTCGGCGGCGGCGGTCGACACGGGACGGCATATCCGGTCTTTCGGCAGGCCCGGCGCTGATGTGAGCGTCAGGCCGCGTAGCCACCGTCGACGTCGAGCTTCTGGCCGGTGATGAAGCGGGCCCGGTCGCTGGCGAGGAAGCATACCGCCTCGGCGACGTCGCCGGCCGTGCCGAACGTCCGCAGCGGGATGTTGGCCCGGGTCACCTCGAGGGCGTGCTCGTCGAGGTCGCCGTCGGCGATGAGCCGGGCCGCCATGCCGTCGGTGAGCATGCCGGGGCCGACACAGTTGGCGCGGACGCCGAAGCGGCCCTCCTCGGCCGCGATCCCGCGCACGAGCGCCTCGACGGCGGCCTTCGGCGCGGCGGACAGGCCGTCGCGGACCGGGAACCGGCGGGTGGCGGCGGTGGTGACGGCGACGAGGCTGCCGCGGGACTCGCGCAGCCGCGGCAGGGCCGCGGCGAGGACGTTGAAGAACCCGGCCACGTCGTCGCTGACCTGCGCGGCGAACTGCCCGGGGGTGACCCGGCTCAGGTGCCGCATCGGCACGTGCGGCCCGGCGGCGTGCACGAGGGTGTGCACGACCGGCGCCGCCTCGATCAGCGCCGCGCACGACGCCGGGTCGCCCAGGTCGACCCGGTGCGCGGTCGCGTCCGGCAGCGACGCGGCCAGCTCCTCGGCGAGCGCGGCGTTGCTGCGGTACGCGAGGAGCACCCGGCTGCCGCGGGCGGCGAGAAGGCGGGCGACGGCGGTGCCGATGCCACCGGTGGCGCCGGTGACGACCGCGACGCCCTTGCGGAACCTGAAATCCATCCGCTTACGCTACCAAGCAAGCGTTTGGTAGAGTAGCCGCCGTGGAGCTGAAACTCGGGGTCATGCCCGTCCTCGGCGGCACCGGCGCCGCCGATCCCGCCACCACCGCCCGCTTCGTCCGGCTGCTGGAGGACCTCGGCTGCGAGTCGGTCTGGGCCGTCGAACACGTCATCGTCCCCGACGACTACACCTCGGCGTATCCCTACGACCCGGGCGGCCGGATGAGCCTCGGGGCCGGCGACGACATCCCTGACCCGCTGCACTGGCTGACGTTCGCCGCCGCGCACACCACCACCCTGCGGCTCGGCACCGCTATGCTCATCCTGCCCGAGCACCACCCGGTCGAGCTGGCGAAACGCCTCGCCACCGTCGACGTGCTCAGCGGCGGCCGGCTGCTGGCCGGGATCGGCGTCGGCTGGCTGCGCGAGGAGTACGACGCCGTCGGCGTGCCCTTCGAGGAGCGCGGCGCCCGCGCCGACGAATACCTCGCCGCCATGCACGCCCTGTGGACCCGGACCCCGGCCAGCTACACCGGGCGGTTCGTGAGCTTCCGCGACGTGCACAGCCGCCCCGCACCGACCCGCCCCGGCGGCGTGCCGATCGTCGTCGGCGGGCACTCCATGGCCGCCGTGCGCCGCGCCGCCCGGCACGGCAACGGCTGGTACCCACTCGGCGTCACCGGCGCCCGCTTCGCCGAACTGCGCGCCGCCCTCGCCGAGGAATGCGCCGCCGCCGGGCGCACCATCGACGACATCGAGATCACCATGCGGGCCCCCGGCAACGTCGGCGACCTGGAGACGCTGCGCTCCCTCGGCGTGGCCCGGGTCGTCATCCGGGCCGACCCCAACGACCCCGTCGGCGTCCGCGACAAGGTCCGCCGCTACCAGAAGGACGTGCTGCGCGTATGAGGTCCGTCATCGTCACCGGCGCCGCGCAGGGCCTCGGCCGCGCGCACGCCCTCGCGTTCGCCGCCGCCGGCGCCCGGCTCGTGCTCAACGACCTCGACGCCGGCGCGCTCGCCGACGTCGCCGAGCGCACCGGCGCCGTCGCGTTCCCCGGCGACATCGCCGACTGGGACTTCTCCGCCGCCCTCGTCGACAAGGCCGTCGCCGCGCACGGCCGCCTCGACGCCCTCGTCAACAACGCCGGCCTGGCCCGCGACCGGATGGTCGTCAACCTCGCCGAGGCCGAGTGGGACGCCGTCATCCGGGTCAACCTCGGCGGCACCGCCGCACCGCTGCGCCACGCCGCCGCGCACTGGCGGGCCCGGTCGAAGGCCGGCGAGACCGTCGCCGCCCGCGTCGTCAACACCACCTCCGGCGCCGGGCTCATGGGCAGCGTCGGGCAGGCCAGCTACAGCGCCGCGAAGGCCGGGATCGCCGCCCTCACCCAGGTCGCCGCCGTCGAGCTCGCCCGCTACGGCGTCACCGTCAACGCGATCGCGCCCAGCGCCCGCACCCCGATGACCGAGGTCGTCTTCGCCGACGCCATGCGCGCCCCCGACACCGGCTTCGACGCCATGGCTCCCGAGAACGTGTCGCCGCTCGTCGTGTGGCTCGCCGGCGCCGACAGCGGCGACGTCACCGGCCGGGTCTTCGAGGTCTCCGGCGGCACGGTCAGCGTCGCCGACGGCTGGCAGCACGGCACGCCGCACGACGCCGGTCGCCGCCTGCACCCCGACGAGATCGGCCCGATCGTGCGCGACCTGCTGTCCCGCGCCCCCGCACCGGCGGCCGTCTATGGCGCCTGAGCCGTCGCTGCGGGCCGCGGACATCCGTGCCTGGCTCCGCGAGCACCTGACCGGGAAGTTCGCCGTCCTCGCCGGCAGCGGCGGGCCCGGCCGCGAGCACGAGCACCTCGAGCTGCGGGCCGAATGGGAGCGCGTCCTCGGCGCCGCGGGCTGGATCGGTCTCGGTTGGCCGCAGCCGTACGGACGCGGCGCCACCATCGCCGAACAGGTCGTCTTCTTCGAGGAGTACGCCCGCGCCGGCGGCCCCGGCAGGCTCAGCCACATCGGCGAGTACCTGCTCGCGCCGACCCTGATCGCGCACGGCACCGACGCGCAACGCGAGCGCTTCCTGCCGCCGATCGCCCGCGCCGAAGAGCTCTGGTGCCAGGGTTACTCCGAGCCCGGCGCCGGATCCGACCTCGCCGGCGTGCGCACCCGGGCCACCCTGTCCGACGGCCGCTGGCACGTCACCGGGCAGAAGGTGTGGACGTCCCTCGCGCACGTCGCCGACTGGTGCTTCGTGCTCGCCCGTACCGACGCGGCGGCCACCCGCAAGCACGGCCTGTCCTACCTCCTCGTGCCCATGCGGCAGCCCGGGGTCGAGGTCCGGCCGATCCGGCAGCTGACCGGGACGTCGGAGTTCAACGAGGTGTTCTTCGACGGCGCGACCACCGACGCCGACCTCGTCGTCGGCGCCCCCGGCGACGGCTGGCGGGTCGCCACCAGCACCCTGTCCTTCGAGCGCGGCGTCGCCACCCTCGGCCAGCAGCTCGGCTTCGCCCGCGAGCTGGACGCCGTCGTCGCCGCCGCGCGGGCCAGCGGCGCCCTCGACGACCCGGTCGTCGCCGACCGCGTCGCCGACGCCTGGGCCGGGCTGCAGGGCCTGCGCCACCACGCGCTGCGCGCGCTGTCCTCGACCGAGCCCGACCCGGCCGGCGCGTCCGTGGCGAAGCTGCTGTGGGCCGGCTGGCACCAGCGCCTCGGCGAGCTCGCCATGGACGTCGGCGGCGCCGCGTCCACGGTCGCGCTGCCGGGGGAGTACGAGCTGACCGACGCCCAACGCCTGTTCCTGTTCACCCGCGCCGACACCATCTACGGCGGCTCCGACGAGATCCAGCGCAACATCGTCGCCGACCACGTCCTCGGCCGCATCCCCCGGAGCACCGCATGACCGAGTCCGCCGAACACGCCGCCCTCCGCGAGAGTGCCGCGGCCTTCTTCGGTGCCGGCGGCGACTGGAAACGACTGACGGGCGAGCTCGGCCTGACGGCCCTGGCGATCGGTGAGGAGCACGGCGGCTTCGGCGCGACCCTCGTCGAGGCCGGCATCGCCCTGGAGGAGGCCGGCGCCGCGCTGCTGGAGTCGCCGCTGCTGGCCACCACCGTCGCGGCGCTGTCCCTGGACCCGGCGCTGCCCGCGGCCGCCGCGCTGCTGCCGGCGCTGGCCGCCGGTGACCTGGTCGGCGCGGTGGCGCTCGACGGCACCTGCACGGTCTCCGGCGACCTGCTGCTGGACGGCTCGTTCGAGCACGTCCTGGACGCCGGCACGGCCGGGGTCGTCATCGTGTCCGACGGGACCTGCCTGTACGCCGTCGACGATCCCGACGTCCGGCCGCAGCCGACCCTGGACCAGACCCGCACGCAGGGCACCCTCGTGCTGTGGCAGACCCCCGGACGGCTCGTGTCCCGCGACGCCGCGCACGCCCACGACCTGCTGCACGCCGCGCTCGCCGCGGAGTCCGTCGGCGTGGCCCGCGCCGCACTGGACCTCACCGCCGAGCACCTGCGCACCCGCCAGCAGTTCGGCGTGCCCCTCGCCACGTTCCAGGCACTGCGGCACCGCGTCGCCGACCTGTACGTCCTGCTGGAGCAGGCCAGATCGTCCGTCTGGTACGCGCTGCGCGCCCACGGCACCGCGGATTTCGCCACCGCCGCCCCACTGGCCAAGCTGCACGCCGCCGAGGCCGCGTGGACCGTCACCCGGGCGTCGATCCAGCTGCTCGGCGGGATCGGCTTCACCTGGGAGCACGACGCCCACCGCTACCTCAAACGCGCCACCGCCAACCGGCTCCTCGCCGGCGACCCGGTCTTCTTGCGGCGCCTCCTGCTGGCCCGCTCCGGCCTGTAGCCGCCTCAGGCGGTCCCGGCCTGCGGGCGAAACGCGGCGTCCCGCCCGGATTGCTGCGAGGCTGGGGCTTGTGACCGAACTGCTCGTCGTGCTGGTGGCCGCGCTGCTGGTGATCGCCGCGGCGCACATCGTCGGCCGGTGGTTCGGCGTCGCGTCGCCGCTGGTGCTCGTCGCGGTCGGGGTCGCGGCGAGCTTCCTGCCGGTGTTCTCCGACACGCACATCGAGCCCGAGCTGA
Source organism: Dactylosporangium sp. NPDC051087 (assembly GCF_055586325.1). NCBI lineage: Bacteria > Bacillati > Actinomycetota > Actinomycetes > Micromonosporales > Micromonosporaceae > Dactylosporangium > Dactylosporangium sp. NPDC051087. The sequence continues at coordinate 37,613 of NZ_JBVJIJ010000025.1, forward strand.
TCCTCGAAGGGGTGCTGCCGCCGCTGCTGTACTCCTCGGCGGTGTCGATGCCGGCGATGAACTTCCGCCGCGAGTTCGGCGCGATCGGCGGGCTGTCCGTGCTCCTCGTCGTCGCCAGCGCGCTGCTGCTCGGCGTGTTCTTCATGCTCGTCGTGCCGGAGATCGGCTTCGCGTGGGGCGTCGCGCTCGGCGCGATCGTCAGCCCCACCGACGCCGTCGCCACGTCCATCATCAAGCAGACGCCGGTGTCCAGGCGGGTCGTCGCGATGCTGGACGGGGAGAGCCTGCTCAACGACGCGACCGCCCTGGTCGTCCTGCGCACCGCGATCGTCGCGACCGCCGCCACGTTCTCGTTCTGGGGTGCCGTCGGGTCGTTCGCCTACTCCGTCGTCGTCGCCCTCATCGTCGGCATCGTCGTCGCGTGGCTCAGCCTCGCCGTGCGCAAGCGGGTCACCGACCCGACCGTCAACACCGTCATCTCCTTCACCGTGCCGTTCGCCGCGTCCGTGCCCGCGTCGCTGCTCGGCGCGTCCGGGCTCGTCGCCGCCGTCGTCGCCGGGCTCATCGTCGGGATCCGCGCGCCACGCGACCTGTCGCCGCGCAACCGGCTGTCGGACTCGCAGAACTGGCACACCGTCGAGCTCGTCCTCGAAGGCGCCGTGTTCCTCACCATGGGCCTGCAGATCCGGTCCATCGTGATGAGCGTCGAGGAGGACCATGCGGGGGTCGCCGCCGCGGTACTGATCGCCGCCGGCGCGCTCGTGCTGACGGTCCTGATCCGCGCCGCCTACGTGGCGCCGCTGTTCGGCCTGCTCGCCCGCAAGACCCGCGGCAGCGCGGTCATGCAGACCCGGATGCAGGACATGCAGCAACGCCTCGGCACCGCCGAAGGCAAACAGTCGGCGTTCCAGGAGGTCAACACCCGCCGCCGCCGGGGCGCGACGGAACGCGACCTGGAACGCTTCGCCCGCCGCGTCACGCAGGTCCTCGCCGACGTCGAGTACTTCCTCCGCGAGCCCCTCGGCTGGCGCGAGGGCACCGCCGTCGTCTGGGCCGGGATGCGCGGCGCGGTGACCGTCGCCGCCGCGCAGACCCTGCCCGAGGACACCCCGCAACGCTCGACGCTGGTGCTCATCGCGTACGCGGTCGCGGCGATGTCGCTGCTCGTGCAGGGCGGCACCATCGGCCCGCTGCTGCGCCGCATCACCCCGGAACCCGACGAGGCCACGCTCCGGGACACCGCGGCGCAGCGCGACGCCGAGCGGACCCGCATCTTCGAGCTCATGCGGTCCAGCGGCGACGCGGTCCCGGAGCCGCCGCATCCCGAGGGTGCCCCCACCCTGGAGACGTTCACCGTGGCGAAGGAGCACCGGCTCGCGGTCATCGCCGCGCAGCGCTCGGCCCTGCTCGACGCCCGCGACAACGGCACCTTCGACGCCGACGTCCTGACCAACGCCCTCGCCAACCTCGACGCCACCGAGATCGCCATCGAGATGCGCGGCAGATCCTCCACCGAATAGGACCGGTCGCTCGACGGATGCCCGGAACGGCACCTCGTCAGTGGGTGGGGATGCCGAGGCGGTGCAGGTGGGCGGCGAGCTCGGCCTCGAACATGGGCTCCGGGTCCGTCAGGGCGAAGTGCAGGTGGCCGTAGGCCTCCAGCGCGATCATCCCGTACAGGCGGATCCAGCACGACAGCGCGACGTGCGCGGCACCGACCGGCAGCGGCGCCGGCATCCGGTCGATGTAGGCCTGCAGCTGCGCGCGCAGCGACGCGGCGATCTCCTCCGGGGCGGGCACCGGAAAGGGTGAGCGCCCCCAGATCTCGGCGAACAGCGCGCTGAACACCGTGGCGAACCGGTCGCCGGCCTGGTGCACGGGGCTGTCGGAGTGGCCGGGCTCGAGATGGTCGTCGGCCGGCAACGGCGTGCCGAACATGACGCCGAACTCCGCGGGGTGCTCCAGGGCCCAGCGGCGCAACGCGCGGCAGACGGCGATCAGCCGGTCGCCGGGATCGTCGGACGGCGTGGCGTCGCGGGCGCGCTCCAGGTGGCCGCGGGTGTCGTCGTACAGGTCGGCGGTGACCGCCTCCATCAGCGCTTCCAGGCTCGGGAAGTACCGGTAGAGCGCGGCCGGCACCATGCCCATCTCGCGGGCGATCGCCCGCAGTGACAGCCCGGCGGCGCCGTCCTTGACGAGCAGGGCGCGGGCCGTCTGCTTGATCTCGTCGACCGTCGCCGCCCGGACCCGTTCCCGACGGGTCGGTGGAGTCGTCAATGTCTCTCCCGTTGACTTGCGCGAACACCGGTTGACTGTCGCGAACACCAGTGACAGAGTGAACGCCGTTCACTTAAGTGGACGTCGTGTTCATCGTACGGCTGATGTGGGGGACGACATGCTCGCATGGTGGGGGCGCACCGTGGTGCGCGCACGATGGGCGGTGCTGCTGGCCGGGGTCGCGCTCGCGGTGCTCGGCGTGGTCTGGGGCACCGGCGTCCTGGGCACGCTGAGCAGCAACGGCTTCGACGTGCCCGGCAGCGAGTCGGTCCGCGCCAGGGACCGGATCGTCGCCGAGCTCGGCCGGCAGGACGCCGACGTCGTCGCCCTGTACAGCTCGCGGGACATGACCGTCGACGACCCGCGCTTCGCCACGGCGGTCCAGGACGCGCTCGCCCGCGCCGGGCAGCGCGCCGAGGTCGCCAGGATCGTGTCCTTCTACGACACCGGCAGCCCGGCGCTCGTGTCGCAGGACCGGCACGCCACCTACGTGGCGATCACCATGCGCAGCGCCGACGACGACGAGGACCTGAAGGCCGTCCGGCCGGTCCTGCGGGCGGACGGCGTCGACACCCAGATCGGCGGGCACACCGCCGTCTTCGCCGACGTCAGCGACCAGGTCGGCGACGACATCGCCCACGCCGAGCTGCTGTCGATGCCGATCCTGCTGGTCCTGCTCGTCCTGGTCTTCCGCAGCGTCGTGGCGGCGACCATGCCGCTGCTGGTCGGCGGCCTCGCCATCCTCGGCGCGTTCGTCGTCACCCGCCTGCTCGCGTCCGTCACCGAGGTGTCGGTCTTCGCGCTGAACATCATCACGCTGGTGGGTCTCGGCATGGCCGTGGACTACGCGCTGTTCGTCGTGAGCCGCTTCCGGGAAGAGCTGGCCGCCGGCCACGACGTGCCCGGGGCGGTCGCCCGGACGATGACCACGGCCGGGCGCACCGTCCTGGTGTCCGGGCTCACCGTGGCGTTCGCGCTGTCGAGCCTGCTGCTGTTCCCGCAGGCGTTCCTGCGCTCGATGGGCTTCGGCGGCGTGGCGGCCGTGCTCGTCGGGATGCTCGTCGCGCTCACCGTGCTGCCCGCCGTGCTGGCCGTCCTCGGCACCAGGATCAACGCGCTGCGGGTACCGCTGCCGGAGCGGGACAAGGGCAGACTGTGGGAGCGCGTCGCGCACGCCGTCATGCGCCGGCCGGTCCTCGTCGCCGCCGCCGTGGTGGCGGTGCTCGGGGTGCTCGCAACGCCGTTCCTGCGCGCCGAGTTCGGCGCCGCCGACGAGCGCGTCCTGCCCGCCGGGACCGAGAGCCGGGTCGTGTCCGAGCGCCTCGGCGCCGAGTTCCCCGGCGGTGGCGGCGGCGTGCTGACGGTCTTCGTCGGCGGCGCCGACCCGGCCCCGCTCGCCGGTGAGATCGGCCGCCTCGACGGGGTGCTGCGGGCGGGCGTCACCGCCACGAAGGGCACGTCGTCGGTCATCACGGTCACCACCGCGCGCGAGCTCGACAGGGCCGTGGTCAAGGAGATCCGCGCGCTGCCCGGCCCGGGTGAGGTCCTCGTCGGCGGTGCCGCGGCCGACGTCGAGGACCGGCTCGACAGTCTCGGCGACCGGTTGCCGTACATGGCGCTGACGGCGGCGGCCGGCACGATGCTGCTGCTGTTCCTGGCGTTCGGCTCGCTCGTCCTGCCCGTCAAGGCGGTGCTCATGAACCTGGTGTCGATCGGCGCGTCGTTCGGCGCGATCGTCTTCGTCTTCCAGGACGGCCACTTCAGCGACGTGCTCGGCTTCACCCCGACCGGTGACCTCGAGGCGAGCCAGCTCGTGCTCATCCTCGCCGTCCTTTTCGGGCTGTCCACCGACTACGAGGTGTTCCTGCTGTCCCGCATCCGCGAGGAATGGGACCGCACCGGCGACAACACCACCGCCGTCGCCGCGGGCCTGCAACGTACCGGCGCCATCATCACCTCCGCCGCGCTGCTGCTCATCGTCGTCGTCGCCGGCTTCGCCACGGGCGGCATCTCGTTCATCAAGATGATCGGCGTCGGCATGATCATCGCCCTGGTGGTCGACGCGACGATCGTGCGGGCCCTGCTGGTCCCGGCGACGATGCGGCTGCTCGGCCGCGCCAACTGGTGGCTGCCGTCCCCGCTGCGGCAGGTGTACCGCCGCTTCGGCATCCGCGAGTCCGGCCCGGCCACACCAGCGGACGTGCCGGCCGGTGCGGCCACACCCGTCGGCTCCACCTTCGGCCGTTAGCAGGGGCCGCCGTCGCAGGCGGTGCCGTGGGTGCGGCCGGGCATGTACTCGGTGGCGATGGCGGTCGCGAGGTCCCGCAGGAGCCGCCGGTCCTCCGCGCCGAGGGCGTCGGCGATGCCGGGCAGCCGCTCGGCGACGTCGGCCTGGAACGCGTCGGCGATCTGCTTGCCGGGCGGCGTGACGTTGAGGGTGATCACGCGCCGGTCGCGCTCGGGGCTCTCGCGGTGCACCAGCCCCCGCCGCTCGGTGCGGTCGACGAGCTGGCTCAGCGCGTTCTTGGACATGCCGAGCGCGGCCGCGAGCATCGCCATCCGCTGCGGCCGGTCCTTGATCATGCACAGCAGCTGCGCCTGCGCCGGGGTGAGGTCGTGCTCGGCGCAGATCTGCGCATACCGGCGCTGGATGACGATCGAGAGCACCACCAGCACGTCGCCGAAATCGTCCTGCTGCGCCACGTCCCACGTCTCCCTCGTCACAGCCCCGCCGGTGCAGTCTACCTGGCAGAAGTTCATGCCGTGAACTACAGTTGGTTCACGGCATGAACTTCCGTTTCGAGGTGAGGAGCCATCGATGAAACGCGACACGACGTTGTCCTGGCGCCCGGTCGACCCTGACCGCGTGGACCTGACGGGCCTGCGGGTGGCGGTGGTCGGCGGCGCCGGCGGCATCGGCCGGGCACTGAGCCGCCGGATGGCCGCCGGTGGCGCGCACGTGCTGGTGGTCGGCCGCACCTTCCGCGACGCGGACGTGCCCGGCATCGAGTTCCTGCCCGCCGACCTGAGCCTCATGCGCGAGGCCGAACGCGTCGCCGAGCGGCTGCCCGACCTCGACCTGCTCGTCCTCACCACCGGCATCTTCGCCGCACCGGCCCGCCAGGAGACCGCCGAGGGCGTCGAGCGGGACATGGCCGTGAGCTACCTGAGCCGCCTCGTCATCCTGCGCGCGGCCGCCGCCCGCCTCGGCGCCGGCGGCCCGGCGGCGCTGGGCCGGCCCCGGGTCTTCGTCATGGGCTTCCCCGGCAGCGGCCAGACCGGCACCGCCGGCGACCTCAACGCCGAGCGGTCCTACCGCGGCATGACCGTGCACATGAACACCGTCGCGGGCAACGAGATGCTCGTCCTGGACGCCGCCCGCCGGTGCCAGGGCATCGACACCTTCGGGCTCAACCCCGGCTTCATCAAGTCCGACATCCGCGGCAACGCGCTCGGCGCCGGCAGCCTCAAGCACCGCCTGACCGAAGGTGCGATCGGGCTGCTCACGCCGAGCGCCGGCAGCTACGCCCGGCGGATCACGCCATTGCTGGTCGCGCCCGAGCTCACCGGCCGCAGCGGCGCCATGTTCAACCGCAAGGGCGCCGCCGTCCTGCCCTCCAAGGGGCTGACCGGGGACCACGTCACCGCCTTCATGGCCGCGTCCACCGCCCTGGTCTCGCGCGCCGGCGTCCAGCTCCCGGCCTGATGGGAACGCCCGGGGCCGATCCGCGTCACCGACCGCTGGCCGGCGCCACGGCCGCCGCCCGCCACGTGCTGTAGGCGGCCTCGAGGCGGTCGAGCTCCTCCCGGGTGCCGATGCCGGCGCGGTGCTCCGGGTGCTCCACGTAGTGCCGGATCACCGAGGCGAGGAAGTCGCGGTCGACGTGGGTGCGGCCGGTCAGCACGCCGAGCCGTTTCGGTCGCCCGGCCGCGGTCCGCTGCAGCAGTGTCAGGGTCCGACCGGTCGGCACGTGCGGGCCGCCCGGCAGCAGGTCGTCCCAGCCGACGGTCCGGGCGCGGCAGCCCCTGGACCGTGACGCCCTGCGGGGTCAGCGTCACGCTCGGACCGGACAGCCACAGCATCGCCAGCCCGAGCGCGAGCAGCACGACGATCAGCGTCGACACGACCGGGACGAAGCCGGGAAGCGTCGACAGCCGCACCTGGTCGGTGTCCGGCACCCGCTCGGCCGGGATCATGTTGCCCGCGAGCAGCGCCGCGCAGATCGCCTGGATCCCGAGGTATTCCGGTGAGACCGGCACGACGAACGCGTCCCCGGTGGCGGTGAACGTCGCCGGGCGCGGCCGCAGGTCGCGGGTCAGCCACCGGAACAGCACCAGCGGCACCGCCGCGGCGAGGGCGAGCGCCGCCAGGCCCGCCGCGAGGCCGAGCCAAACCGGCTCGATGCGGAAGAACACCGGCCAGAGCACGAACTTGTACAGCACGAACCCACCGAACGCGCCGGCGGTGACCACGGTGGCGGTGACCCGCCGGCGCAGCGACATGGCAGCAGCGTAGGTGGAGACCGGCCGGCCGTGTGACCCACCGGACGGCCGGACCCCTCAGGCCGCCGCGAGCGGGCAGGTCGCCCGGCGTCGCGGGACGAGGGCCGGAGCCAGGCCGGACGGCTCAGAGCGGCGTGGGGCGGGCGGTGTCGGCGTAGCGGGGGAGCTGGCCGCCGCCGTCGACCAGCAGGCTGGTGCCGGTCAGGTACGTGGCCAGGGGCGAGGCGAGCAGCAGCACCGCGTCGGCGATGTCGGCGGGGGTGGCCATGCGGCCCATCGGGACGGTGGCGGCCACGGCGGCGAGCGCGGCCTCGTCGCCGTAGTGCGCGGCGTTGTCGTCGGTGCGGACCACGCCGGCGGTGACGGTGTTGACGCGGACCTTCGGCGCCCACTCCAGGGCGAGGGCCCGGGTGAGTGTTTCCAGGCCGGCCTTGGCCGCGGCGTACGCGGCGGTGCCGGGCGCCGGGCGCAGCGCCGACACGCTGCCGATGTTGACGATGAGACCGCCGGTCGGCTGGGACTGCATGACGGCGTTCGCGGCCTGGGCGACGAAGAACGGGGCGAGCAGGTTGAGCCGGACGACCGACGTGACGAGGTTCGGTGAGGCGGTCGCGGCCGGCACCGCGGGCGAGCCGCCGGCGTTGTTGACGACCAGGTCCAGCCGGCCGAACCGGGTGACCGCCGCCGTGACCAGCGCGGCGGCCTCGGCGGGCTCCCGCACGTCGGCCGCCGTGAAGGAGACCCCGTCCGGCAGGTCGGACGGCTCGCGGCGGCCGCAGACCAGGACCTGGTAGCCGGCGCCGGCGAGCCGGGCGGCGATCTCGCGGCCGATGCCCCGCGTGCCGCCGGTGACGATCGCGCACTGGGGTTCAGAGGCGTTCGATGATGGTGACATTCGCCGTGCCTCCGCCCTCGCACATGGTCTGCAGCCCGTACCGGCCGCCGGTGTCCTCCAGAGCGTGCAGCAGCGTCGTCATCAGCCGGGCGCCGGTCGCGCCGAGCGGGTGGCCGAGCGCGACCGCGCCGCCCCTGACGTTGATCTTCTCAAGGGGGCAGCCGGTCTCGCGCTGCCAGGAGAGCACCACCGGGACGAACGCCTCGTTGATCTCGACGAGGTCGATGTCGTCGATGGTCAGGCCGCTGCGGCGCAGGGCGTGGGCGGTGGCCGGGATCGGGCCGGTGAGCATGTAGACGGGGTCGTCGGCGCGGACGCTGAGGTGGTGGATGCGGGCGCGGGGGCGCAGCCCGTGCGTGTGCAGCGCCTGCGCCGAGGCGACGAGCAGGGCGGCGGCGCCGTCGGAGATCTGGCTGGCGAGGGCGGCGGTGACCACCCCGCCGGGCGTGAGCGTCCGCAGGCCCGCCATCTTCTCCAGGGAGGTGTCGGCGCGCGGGCCCTCGTCGGTGGTCACGTCGCCGAGCGGGGCGATCTCCCGCTCGAAGGAGGCGGCCAGGGCCTTGCGGTGGCTGTCCAGGGCGTACACCTCCATCTCCTCGCGGGTGAGGGACCACTTGGCGGCGATGAGCTCGGCGGCGCGGAACTGGCTGATCTCCTGGTCGCCGTAGCGGGCCTGCCAGCCGGCGGAGCCGCGGAACGGGTCGTCGAAGCCGTACGCCTGGCCGGCCAGCATCGCCGCGGAGATGGGGATGGCGCTCATGTTCTGCACGCCACCGGCGACGACGAGGTCGGCGGTGCCGGACATGACCGCCTGGGCGGCGAAGTGCAGCGCCTGCTGGGAGGAGCCGCACTGCCGGTCGACGGTGACGCCGGGGACCGCCTCGGGCAGGCCGGCGGCGAGCCATGCGGTGCGGGCGATGTTGCCGGCCTGCGGGCCGATCGCGTCGACGCAGCCGAAGATCACGTCGTCGACGGCCTCCGGGTCGACGCCGCTGCGGTCCATGAGTGCGGTGAGCGCGTGCGCGCCGAGGTCGGCTGGGTGCACGCCGGCGAGGCCGCCACCCCGCCGGCCGACCGGGGTGCGGACCGCTTCGACCAGGTAAGCCTCCGTCATGCTGAGCACCTTACCAAGCGAGCGCTTGGTTGGTAAGGTGCGTGCCATGGAACCGTTGCGTGCCCGGACACTGCCGGAACTGGTGCGGGCCGGCGCCGAGCACCACCGCGACCGCGAGGCGATCGTCGACGGCCCGGTCCGGCTCACCTATGCCGGACTGGCCGACGAGGTCGCACGGTTCGCCGGGGCCCTTGCCGTCAGGGGTGTCGGCAAGGGCGACCGGGTCGCGCTGTGGGCGCCCAACTCCTGGCGCTGGATCGTCGCCGCGCTCGGCATCGTCACCGCCGGCGGGGTGCTCGTGCCGCTCAACACCCGCTTCAAGGGGCCGGAGGCCGGCTACATCCTGGCCCGCAGCGGCGCTCGGATGCTGCTGGTGGACGACGGCTTCCTCGGCAACCGCTACGTCGACTCCCTCGACAGGTCTGAGATACCCGAATTATCGGAAATCGTACCTTTCGCCGAGTGGGACGCGTTCGTCGGCCGTACCGGCGACGTCACCGCGACCGTGGAACCCGACGACCTGTCCGACCTCTTCTTCACCTCCGGCACGACGGGCCGGCCCAAGGGCGCCATGCTCACCCACCGGCAGAGCACCCAGGTCTACGCCGCCTGGAGCGAGCTCGCCGACCTCCGCGCCGGCGACCGGTACCTGCTGGTCAACCCGTGCTTCCACACCTTCGGCTACAAGGCCGGCGTCATCGCCTGCCTGCTGCGCGGCGCCACCATCGTGCCGATGCCCGTCCTGGACGTCGCCGAGTCGCTGCGGCTGATCGAGCATGAGCGGATCACCGTGCTGCCCGGCCCGCCCACCCTGTACACGACGATGCTCGACCATCCGGACCGGCACCGGCACGACCTGTCGAGCCTGCGGGTCGCCGTCACCGGGGCCACCACGGTCCCGGTCGTGATGGTCGAACGCCTCCGCGAAGAGCTCCGCCTGGCGACGGTGCTCACCGCCTACGGGCTGACCGAGTCGTGCGGCACCGCCACCATGTGCCGCCCCGACGACGACCCCGTCACCGTGTCCACCACGTGCGGCGCCGCGATCGACGGGGTCGAGGTCGCCGTCGACCCGGCCAGCGGCGAGGTCCTGGTCCGCGGGTACAACGTGATGCGCGGCTACTGGCAGGACCCGGCGTCCACCGCCGACGTGATCGACGCCGGCGGCTGGCTGCACACCGGCGACGTCGGGGTCCTCGACGAGCGCGGCTACCTGCGGATCACCGACCGGCTGAAGGACATGTTCATCGTCGGCGGGTTCAACGCCTACCCGGCCGAGATCGAGCAGGCCCTCGCCCGGCACGAAGCGGTGGCCGAGGTCGCGGTCATCGGCGTCCCCGACGAACGCCTCGGCGAGGTGGCCCGTGCCTACGTCGTGCCGCGGCCGGGCGGCTCGGCCGACGCCGGTGAGCTCGAGGCCTACTGCAAGGAACGCCTCGCCAACTACAAGGTGCCGCGGTCCTTCGTGTTCCTGGAAGCGTTGCCGCGCAACGCCAGCGGCAAGGTGCTCAAGACGACCCTGCGCGGGGAGGCCTGAACCATGGAAACCGGCATGGACACCGTCATCGTGACCGGCGGCGCGAGCGGCATCGGCGCCGCGATCGTCCGCCTCGCCGCCGCACAGGGCCTCCGCCCGGTCGTCTGGGACCTGACGGCGACCGACGGCGGGCTCGTCGTCGACGTCCGCGACCCCGGCGCGGTCGCGGCCGCGCTCGCCGAGACCGGGCCGGCGCGGTATCTCGTGAACAACGCCGGACCGGCCAGCGGCGGCGCCGCCCTCGAGTTCGGTGCCGGGCTCCTCGCGACCGCCGGCAGCGTCGAGGCCGTCACCGCCGCCTGGCTGCGCACCGGACCACCCGAGGGCGCCGCCGTCGTCAACGTCGCGTCCGTCGCCGGGAACCTCGTCGGCACCGACTCCGCCTGGTACAGCGCGGGCAAGGCGGCCATCGCCGGGTACACCCGCCACCTCGCCACCCGCATCGCACCCGGGGTCCGGGCCAACGCCGTCGCCCCCGGCTTCATCGAAACCCCGCGCATGGCCGGGTTCGGTGACACACCGCTCGGCCGGGACCTCATCGCCCGCAACCCGATGCGCCGCGCCGGCCGCCCCGAGGACGTCGCCGCCGCCGTGCTGTTCCTGCTCTCCCCGTCCGCCGCCTACATCAACGGTGTCCTCCTGCCGGTCGACGGCGGCTGGACCGTCACCCAGTAAGACCGTCGCCCAGCAAGCCGCCCAGTAAGGGGTCGTCATGCCCGAAGCTGTCATCGTCTCCGCCGTGCGTTCGCCGATCGGCCGCGCGTACAAGGGATCCCTCGCCGGCGTGCGCGCCGACGACCTCGCCGCGCAGGTCGTGCGCCTGGCGCTGGACAAGGTGCCGGCGCTCGACCCGGGCACCCTCGACGACCTGATGCTCGGCTGCGCCCAGCCGGCCGGCGAGCAGGGGTACAACCTCGGCCGGCAGGTCGCGATGCAGCTCGGCTACGACATGCTGCCCGGCACCACCGTCAACCGGTACTGCGCCTCCTCGCTGCAGGCGATCCGCATGGCGTTCCACGCGATCAAGGCGGGGGAGGGGCACGCGTTCGTCGCCGCCGGCGTCGAGGTCGTCTCCCACTACCCGGCGGGCAAGGCCGACGGCATGCCGGACACCCGCAACCCCCGCTTCGACGTCGGCACCGGGACCCGGCCCTCGGATCAGGCGTGGTCCGACCCGCGTGACCGCGGCGCCGTCCCCGACGTGTACATCGCCATGGGCGAGACCGCGGAGAACGTCGCCGAACTGTGCGGGATCACCCGCCTGGAGCAGGACGAGTTCGCCGTCCGCAGCCAGAACAACGCGGAGAAGGCGCTCGCCGACGGATTCTGGGACCGCGACATCACGCCGGTCACGCTGCCCGACGGCACCGTCGTGCGCACCGACGACGGCCCGCGGTCCGGGGTCACCCTGGAGAAGGTGTCGGCGCTGCAGCCCGCGTTCCGGCCCGACGGCACCGTCACCGCCGGCAACTGCTGCCCGCTCAACGACGGCGCCGCGGCCCTCGTCGTGCTCAGCTCCACCAGGGCCGCCGAGCTCGGCCTGACCCCGCTCGCCAGGATCGTCAGCACCGGCGTGTCCGCGCTCAGCCCCGAGATCATGGGCCTCGGTCCCGTCGAGGCGAGCCGCCGCGCCCTCGCGCACGCCGGACTGGGCATCGGCGACATCGACCTGGTCGAGATCAACGAGGCGTTCGCCGCTCAGGTGATCCCGGCGTACCGCCAGATCGGCGCCCCCCTGGACCGGGTCAACGTGCACGGCGGCGCGATCGCGGTCGGGCACCCCTTCGGCATGACCGGCGCCCGGATCGCGACCACCCTGCTCAACGGTCTCGTGCACCGCGACGCGCAGTTCGGCCTGGAGACCATGTGCACCGCCGGCGGCCAGGGCATGGCCATGGTCATTGAGCGGCTCGCCTGATGGGAGCCCTGGACGGCAAGGCGGTCGTCGTCACCGGCGCCGGGCGCGGGCTCGGCGCGGCGTACGCCGGGCTCGCGGCCGCGGAGGGCGCGGCGGTGGTCGTCAACGACGTCGACGCCGACCTCGCCGAGGCGGTGGCGGCGCAGATCACCGCGTCCGGCGGCCGCGCGCTCGCCGTGGCCGGCACGATCGGCACCTGGGAGGGCGCCGGCGCGCTCGTGTCGCGCTGCGTCGACGTGTACGGCGCGATCGACGGCCTCGTGAACAACGCCGGCATCTTCCGCCTCGCCCACCCGGCGGCCCAGGACCCGGACGAGTTCCGGGCCGTCGTCGAGGTGAACCTGCTGGGCACCGCGTACTGCGGCCTGCACGCGATCCGGGCGATGCTCGCCCAGGGCGGCGGATCCGTGGTGAACGTGACGTCCGGCGCGCACGCCGGCTCGGCCGCGATGGGCGCCTACGGTGCCAGCAAGGGCGGCGTCGCCTCGCTCACCTACTGCTGGGCCGCGGACCTGATCGGCACCGGCGTGCGGGTCAACGCCGTCTCCCCGAACGCGCACACCCGGATGGCCGACACGTTCGAGGCGTACCTCGGCGCCGCCGCCCAGGGCCAGAACGTCGACAAACCCCCGTCGCAGAACGCGCCGGCCGTGATCTACCTGCTGTCCGACGCCGCGGCCGCCCTGCACGGGCAGATCGTCCGCATCGACGGCGACGAGCTGTCGATGATCGCCCACCCCGTCGTCCAGGGCACCGGCGCCCACGACCCCGACTGGACGGTCGACAAGATCGCGGCCGCCTTCGAGGCCGGCGCCGTCGGCCCGATCAGCCCGGTCGGCCTGCACCGCGCCGCCGGCTGAGCCGGCCCGGCCGAGCGGGCGGACCGGACCGGGACCGTCCGCTCCGCCCGCTCCGCCCCCGTTACCGGGCCGGGTCAGCTCCCGGCGGGCTCAGCAAGGGGTCGCGAGGTAACCGTCCAGGTATCCCTCGTAGATCCAGCCCCAGTTGGTGTACGTCCACCAGTTGCCGGTCGACGCGTTGTACCAGCTGCACCACTTGTAGACCACGGTGCCGTAGGGGGCGTAGTCGTAGACGGGGCACTTGGCGGCCGGGCCGTTGTGCACCGCCGCGCTCGGTGACTTGAGCACCCGTGCCGCGGTCGGGCCGTAGCCGCCCGCGCTGACGCTTGGGCACCCCGCCGCGGCCGCCGCCGCCGAGGCGGCCGGTGCCTGGACGGCCAGCCCGCCGAACGCGATGAGCAGCGCGGTGACGACCGTCGCTGCCCTTGCCGATGCCCACCTCATGGTGCCTCCCGTGAATCCGGTTCCGACGATGCGCCCACGATGCGCGAGGATGCATGCGGGAACGTTGTGACAACCTTGAATCGGGCGGACGGGGTGGCGGTGGAGTTCCGGTTGCTCGGCGGCGTCGAGGCGATCGACGGTGCGGGGCCCCTCGACGTCGGACCCGCGCGCCAGCGCGGGGTGCTGGCGGCGCTGGTGGTCGACGCCGGCCGGGTCGTGCCGACCGAGGACCTCGTCGAGCGGGTGTGGGGGCCGGCCAGGCCCCGGCGGGCGCGGCCCACGCTGTACAGCTACCTGTCGCGCCTGCGCCGGGTCCTCGGCGCCGGGGTGGCACTGCGCCGGCGCGCGGGTGGCTACCTGCTCGCGGCCGAGCCCGGGACCGTGGACCTGCACCGGTTCCGGCTGCTGTGCGCCCGTGCCCGCGCCGCGCCCGGCGACGAGCCCGCCGCGAGCCTGTTCGGCGAGGCGCTGGAGCTGTGGCGGGGCACGGCGTTCGGCGACCTCGACACCCCGTACTTCAACCTGCAGCGCCAGGCCGCCGACCGGGACCGGCACGCCGCCGCGCTGGACCACGGCGACGTCCTGCTCCGGCTGGGCCGCCACGGCACGCTGCTGGGCGAGCTGTTCGCCCGCGCCGAGGCGCATCCGCTCGACGAGCGGGTCACCGGTCAGCTCATGCTCGCGCTGCACCGCGACGGCCGCTCCGCCGACGCGCTGGCGCGCTACCGGCTGACCTGGGAACGGCTGCGGGAGGACGTGGGCGGCGAGCCCGGCGCGCCGCTGCAACACCTGCACCGGCGCATCCTGGCCGGCGACCCGACCCTGGCCGGCGTCGACACCGCCGCCCCGATCCTGGCCGGTGCCGAGACCGGCGGTCCGACCCTGGGCGGCGACGGGCCGGACGGCGGGATCGGTGGCGGGACCGACGATCCCGCCGCCGCCGGGCCTTCGCAGGTGCCCCGGCAGCTGCCGGCCCCGCCGGCCGTGTTCGTCGGGCGGCAGCGGGAGCTGGCCGAGGTCGACCGCATCGCCGCCGGCGCCGCGATGGCGGTCGTGACGATCGGCGGCACCGGAGGCATCGGCAAGACCGCCCTGATGCTGCACTGGGCGCACCGCAACATCGCCCGGTTCCCCGACGGGCAGCTGTACGTGGACCTGCGCGGCTTCGACCCCGCCCACGACCCGGTGCCGGCGTCCGTCGCGCTGCGCGGCTTCCTGGAGGCGCTCGGCGTCGCGCCGTCGGAGATCCCGGCGGACCTGGCGAGCCGGTCGGCGCTGTACCGCAGCGTCGTGGCCGGCCGCCGGATGCTCGTGCTGCTCGACAACGCCGGCACCTCCGCACAGGTCGAGCCGCTGCTGCCGGGCAGCCCGGCCTGCACGGTCCTGGTCACCGGCCGGCGGCAGCTCGCGGGCCTCGTCACGGCGGCGGGTGCCCGGCCACTGACACTGGAGGCGTTGCCGAGCGCGGAGGGCCGGGAGCTGCTCGTGCACCACCTCGGGCCGGGCCGGGCCGCGCAGGAGCCGGAGGCCGCCGCCGCGCTCGTCGCGCACTGTGCGGGGCTGCCGCTGGCCACCAGCATCGTCGCGGCGCGGGCCAGGATCCAGTCCGGGCTGCCCCTCGCCGCCCTGGCGGAGGAGCTCGACGACCGCTCCGCCCGGCTGGACGCGCTCGACGCCGGCGACCTCAACGCCGACCTGCGAGCGGTGTTCGCCGCGTCGTACCGGGCCCTGGAGCCGCCCCTCGCGACCGCGTTCGGGCTGCTGGGCGCCGCGCCGGGGCCGGACATCGGGCTGGGTGCCGCGGCCGAGCTGATCGGGCAGCCCGCCGCCCGGGCACGCGCCGCGCTGCGCCGGCTGACCGCCGCGTACCTGCTGCAGGAGCACGCGCCCGGCCGGTTCCACATGCACGACCTGGTGCACCTGTACGCCGCCGAGTGCTGCGCCGCCGACCAGCCCGACGGCACCGCCCGGCTCGCCCGCGCCCGCCTCGCCACGCACTACGCCGACGCCGCCATCGGCGCCGACCGGGTCCTGGCGCCGCAACGCACCCCGATCGCGCCGAGCGCGGCGGCGCCGGCGAAGGACGCACTGGCCTGGTTCGCGGCCGAGCACGACTGCCTGCTGGCCATCCAGCGGGCGGCGGCGGAGGACGGCCTGCACGCCGAGGTGTGGCGGCTCGCGTGGGCCCTCGACACGTACCAGTGGCGGCGGGCGCTGCTCGCGGAGCGGGTCGCCATGCTGGAGACCGCGCTGCCCTCGACCGTGGCGCAGCCGGGTGCCGCCGCGCTCAACCACCGGCTGCTGGGCCGCGCGTACGTGCCGCTCGGCCGGCACGACAGGGCACTGCACCACCTGCATCTGGCCGTCGCCGGGTACGAGACGGCCGCCGACCCCGACGGCCAGGCGCAGACGCAGCTCAACCTGGCCCTCGCCTGGGAGCACGCCGGCGACGACCGGCAGGCCCTGGCCCACGCGGAGGCGAACCTGCGGATCCGGGCCACCCTCGCCAACCCGGCGCGTGAGGCGGAGGCGCTCAACGCCGTCGGCTGGTATCACGCCCGGGTCGGTCAGCACGACGCCGCCGACGGGTACTGCCGCCGCGCCCTGGCCATCTGCCGCGCGCACGGCTTCCTGGAGACCGAGTCGTACACCCGCGACAGCCTCGGCTACATCGCCCGCCACCGGGGGCGGCCCGAGGAGGCGCTGCGCCACTACGGGGGCGCCCTGGAGCTGCGCCGGCTGCTCGGCGACACCTACGAGGAGGGCGACACGCTCACCCACCTCGGCGAGGTGTACGAGGCGCTGGACCGTCCCAAGGACGCCGCCGCCGCGTGGCGGGCGGCCCTGGCCCTGTACGAGTCGCAGGGCCGCACCCGGGAGGCGGACGCCGTCAGGCGGCGGCAGGCGGAGGGCGGGGCGGCCCGCTGAGCCGGCGCGGCGGGTGGGCCGCGCCGCTGTCAGGCGGCGGGCCTGGCCAGGCCGTCCAGGAACAGTGACGTGCAGTCCTCCGCCAGGCGGGTGATCGGATACGCCGCGGTCGGCTTGAACCAGCGGACCGACAGCCAGACGGCGTCACGCATCAGCCGGTAGAGGATCTTCGGGTCGAGGTCGTCGCGGATGACGCCCTCGGCGATGCCCGCCTCGATGACCGACAGCCAGGTCTGCTGGACCTCCTTGCCGGCGGTGCGCAGGTATCCGAACCGCTCGATCTGGGTCAGGTAGTTGACGTCGTTCTGGTAGATCTCGGTGGCGTGCGGGTGCGCCTCGACGACCTCGAGCGACGCCACGATGAGGTCGTGCAGCCGGGTCCGGGGATGGCTCTCGCCGTCCAGCACGCGCTTGTACCGCGTCCGCAGGTCTTCCAGGTAGGAGGTCACGATCTCGTCGACCATGGCTTCCTTGGACTCGAAGTGGTGATACAGGCTGCCGGACAGGATGCCCGCCTCGTCGGCGATCTCCCGCACGGTCGTGGCCGACACTCCCTTGCGCGCGAACAGCGCCGCGGCGCTGGCGAGAATCCGCTCGCGTCGATCCCCAGGCTCTCGGGCCATCTGCTTCCTCACCGCTGTCGTGATGCAGCCCCGTCGATCCGGCGCGCATCAGGAGTGTACGTGTGCCGTGAGATACGGCTCGTCAGCGAGTGTAGCGTAATCAAGCAAGCGCTTGGTACGTTCACCGGGCAAGGTCCAGGCTGCGCGGTGAAGAAGGCGGCGATGGCGAACAAGCAGATGACCGAAGACGAGGTCGTGGCGCAGCTGCGCTCCGGCATGACGATCGGGATCGGCGGCTGGGGCTCCAGACGCAAACCGATGTCCCTGGTGCGCGCGATCCTGCGCTCCGACCTCACCGACCTGACCGTCGTGAGCTACGGCGGCCCCGATGTGGGGCTGCTGCTGGCCGCGAAGAAGATCCGTCGCCTGGTGTACGGGTTCGTCTCCCTGGACTCGATCCCGCTGGAGCCGCACTTCCGGGCCGCCCGCCAGTCCGGCGCGGTGGAGGTGACCGAATACGACGAGGGCATGCTGCGCTGGGCGCTCTACGCCGCGGCGTGCCGGCTGCCCTTCATGCCCAGCCGGGCCGGCCTCGGCTCCGACGTGCTGAAGGTGAACCCGGGGCTGCGGACCGTCGCGTCGCCCTACGACGACGAGGAGCTCGTCGCGATCCCGGCCGTGCGCCTGGACGCGGCGCTGGTCCACCTCAACCGGGCCGACGTGCACGGCAACGCCCAGTACCTCGGGATGGACCCGTACTTCGACGACCTGTTCTGCAGCGCCGCCGACAAGGCCTACGTGTCGTGCGAGCAGATCGTCGACACCGCCGAGCTGACCCGGGAGGCGCCGGTCCAGTCGCTGCTGCTGCAGCGGTGGATGGTGCACGGCGTCGTCGAGGCGCCCCGCGGCGCGCACTTCACGTCCTGCGACCCCGACTACGGCAGGGACGAGGCGTTCCAGCGCGAATACGTCGCCGCCGCCGCCGACCCGCAGGCGTGGGCCGCCTTCTACGACCGGTACCTGGGGGTCCTGACATGAGCGACACGGTGACCAGAGCCGAGGTGTGCGTCGTCGCCTGCGCCGAGGTGTGGCGCGGCGACGGGGAGATCCTCGCCAGCCCGATAGGAATCGTGCCGAGCATCGGCGCCCGCCTGGCGCGCGCCACGTTCGCCCCCGACCTGCTGCTGTCCGACGGCGAGGCGTGCCTGACCCAGGGCACCTGGGCGATCGGCGGCACCCCACCCGTCATCGAGGGCTGGATCCCGTTCCGGGCGGTGTTCGACCTGCTGTACACCGGCCGCCGGCACGTCATGATGGGCCCGAGCCAGATCGACCGCTACGGCAACGCCAACATCTCCGCCATCGGCGACTTCGCCCGCCCGACCCGGGCGCTGCTCGGCGTCCGCGGCGCGCCCGGCAACACCGTCAACCACCCCACCAGCTACTGGGTGCCGCGGCACGGGAAGCGCTCGTTCGTCGCCGCCGTCGACATGGTCAGCGGCATCGGCTACGACCGGGCCGCCGCGAACCCCAGCGCCGGGCGCTTCCACGAGATCCGCCGGGTGGTCAGCAACCTCGGCGTGTTCGACTTCGACACCGAAGACCACCGGATGCGCCTGGTCTCCGTGCACCCCGGCGTCACCGTCGACGAGGTCGTCGCCGCCACCGGCTTCGACCTGACCGTGCCCGCCGACGTACCGGCGACGCGGCTGCCGACCGAGGACGAGCTCGCCCTCATCCGCGACGTCATCGACCCTCGCTCCGTGCGGTCCCGCGAGGTGGAGGGGTGAGCGGCCCGGAACGCAGTGGAGTGGCTGCTCACTGGGATTGCGGATGTGGGTCGGGCCGACGACGGGGCGTAGCGGAGGCGGCGGCATGACCGCGCTCCGGACGCCGATCTGTGAGCTGTTCGGCGTCCGGTACCCCATCGTGCAGACCGGCATGGGGTGGGTCTCCGACGCGAAGCTGACCGCCGCCACCTCCAACGCGGGCGGGCTGGGCATCCTCGCCAGCGCCACGCTCTCCTACGAGGACCTCGAGACCGGGATCGCCGAGGTCCGGCGGCTCACGGACGCCCCGTTCGGCGTCAACCTGCGCGCCGACGCCCCCGACGCCGCGAAGCGCGCCGACCTGCTCATCCGGGAAGGTGTGCGGGTCGCCTCGTTCGCGCTGGCGCCGAAACCCGAGCTCATCGAACGGCTCAAGGCCGCCGGGGTGGTGGTCGTGCCGTCCGTCGGCGCGCGCCGCCACGCCGAGAAGGTCGCCGCCTGGGGCGCGGACGCCGTCGTCGTGCAGGGCGGCGAGGGCGGCGGCCACACCGGCCCGGTGCCGACGACGCTGCTGCTGCCCCAGGTCGTCGACGCGGTCGACATCCCGGTCATCGCCGCCGGCGGCTTCTTCGACGGCCGCGGCCTGGTCGCCGCGCTCGCCTACGGCGCCGCCGGGATCGCGATGGGCACCCGCTTCCTGCTCACCTCCGACAGCCCCGTCGGCGCCGCGGTGAAGCAGCGCTACCTCGACGCGACCGTCACCGACACCGTCGTCACGTCCGCGCTGGACGGCGTCCCGCAGCGGGTCCTGCGCACGCCCTTCGTCGACGGTCTCGGCGACGCCGGCGCGCTGCGGAAGCTGCCCCGCGCGGTCCGCAGCGCCCGCGCGCTGCGCAAGGCGACCGGCCGGTCGTGGCTGAGCATGCTGCGCGAGGGCCGGGCCATGCGCGGCAGCCATGACCTGCGCCTCGGCCAGCTCGTCCTGGCCGCCAACACCCCGATGCTGATCCGCGCCGCCATGGTCGACGGCCGCGACGACGCCGGCGTCATGGCCACCGGTCAGGTCGCCGGGCTCATCGACGACCTGCCCAGCTGCGCGGAGCTGGTCGAGCGCATCATGGCCGAGGCCGCGGACACCCTGAAGCGGCTGGCCTGATGCCCGCGTACTCCATCGAGGGCGTCATCCCGGTCGTCCACCCGACCGCCTACGTCCACCCCACCGCCGTCCTCATCGGCGACGTCCACGTCGGTGCCGGCTGCTACGTCGGCCCGAACGCGAGCCTGCGCGGCGACTTCGGCCGGATCGTCCTGTCGCCCGGGTCCAACGTGCAGGACTCGTGCGTGCTGCACACCTTCCCCGGCACGACGCTGACGCTCGGCGTCGACGGGCACGTCGGGCACGGCGCGGTCCTGCACGGCTGCCGGGTCGGCGAGGGTGCCCTCATCGGCATCAACGCCGTCGTCCTCGACGACGCGGTCGTGGGGGAGTTCGCGTTCGTCGGCGCCCATTCCCTCGTCCGCGCCGAGTTCGAGGTCCCGCCGAGGACGCTCGCGGCAGGTGTACCGGCGAAGATCGTGCGGGACCTCACGGACACGGAGCTGTCGTGGAAGGCGCACGGCACGGGGGTCTACCAGGCCCTGGCGGTCCGCAGCCGGGACTCGCTGCGCCTGGTGTCGCCGTTGCCGCAGGAGGAGCCGGACCGGCCGCGGCTGTCGACGTCCGAGGCGACCGCCGTCCCGATCGACCGGGCCCGGCGCTCGGCAGACTCTGGCGTACCAAGCAAGCGCTTGGTAGAGTCATGAGCATGCCGAACAGGACGAAGGGCCACGGGCTGCTCGCCGGGCGCACGGTGCTGGTGACCGCCGCCGCGGGCACCGGCATCGGATCCGCCACCGCCGAACGCTGCGTCGAGGAAGGTGCCCGCGTCGTCATCTCCGACCGGCACGAGCGCCGCCTCGCCGAGACCGCGCAACGCCTGGGCGTCCTCGGCATCCCGTGCGACGTCACCGACCAGGCGCAGGTCGAGCACCTCTTCGCCACCGCGGTCGAGCACCTCGGCGGCGGCCTCGACGTGCTGGTCAACAACGCCGGGCTCGGCGGCACCGCGGCCGTCGTCGACATGACCGACGAGCAGTGGAGCACCGTCCTGGACGTCACGCTCACCGGCACCTTCCGCTGCACCAGGGCGGCGCTGCGGCACATGATCCCCCGCGGGACCGGCGTGATCGTCAACAACGCCTCCGTCATCGGCTGGCGGGCCCAGGAGGGTCAGGCGCACTACGCCGCCGCGAAGGCCGGCGTCATGGCGCTCACCCGCTGCTCCGCGGTGGAGGCCGCCCGCTCCGGCGTGCGCGTCAACGCCGTCGCGCCCAGCCTCGCGATGCACCCGCACCTGGCCAAGGTCACCACCGACGAGCTGCTCGCCGAGCTGTCCACCCGCGAGGCGTTCGGCCGGCCCGCCGAGCCGTGGGAGATCGCCAACGTGATCGTCTTCCTGGCCAGCGAGTACAGCTCGTACATGACCGGCGAGGTCGTCTCCGTCAGCAGTCAGCACCCCTAGGAGCCCGGCATGGTCGACGACAGCGCCGCCGGGCGCACCGGCGAGCCCTTCACCCTCGACGTGGAGCGCGGCAAGATCCGCGAGTTCGCCCGGGCGACCGGCTCCACCAACCCTTCGTACTTCGCGGCGGACGACCCGGTCGCCCCGCCGACGTTCCTCACCACCGCGTTCTTCTGGCAGACCGGCGCCGCCGACCCGTGGCAGGCCGTCGCGATGGACCAGCGCAAAGGCCTGCACGCCGAGCAGGAGTTCGTGTTCCACGGCCCGCCACCGCGCGCCGGGGACCGACTCACCGGGGTCTCCCGGATCGAGTCGATCACCCGCAAGGAAGGCCGCAGCGGCACCCTCACGTTCGCGGTGATGGTCACCGAGTTCCACGACGAGACCGGCCGACACGTCGCCACCGTCAAGCTGACCGGGGTGGAGACGGCATGAGCGGCCAGCGGAGCGTCTCGGGCCGCTCATCGTGTGACAGTTTCGGCTCAGGTCGACGCCGGAGCGCAGCGGAGGTGGCGGCGTGAGCGGCCAGCGGAGCGTCTCGGGCCGCTCATCGTGTGACAGCCCTGGGTCAGGCCGGCGCCGGAGCGCAGCGGAGGTGGCGGCGTGACGTTCACGTACGGGCCGCTGACGCGGACCGATCTCGTGCGCTACCAGGGCGCTTCCGGGGACTTCAACCCGATCCACCACGACGAGCCGTTCGCGCTCGCCGCCGGGATGCCGGCGCCCCTCGCGCTCGGCATGCTGCAGGCCGGGTTCCTCGCCACCTGGGCCACCGACCGGTTCGGCGCTTCCGCGATCCGCTCGTTCCGCGTCCGGTTCGCCGCCCAGGTGTTTCCCGGCGACACCGTCACCTGCGACGGCACCGTCGTGGCGACCCGCGACGACAGCTTCGACGTCGAGATGACGTGCACCACCCAGGCCGGCACCGTCGCGGTGTACGGCTGGGCGACCTTCGCTTCGGATCCCGCCTCGGAGGCACAGTGATCGAGTCCACAGTGGACGAGCTCGGGGTGGCCGAGATCGTCATGGCCAACCCGCCCGTCAACGCGCTGCCGGTCGCCGGCTGGTTCGCGCTCGCCGCCGCCCTGGACGCAGCCGGGCAGGACCCCGCCGTCCGCGCGGTCGTGCTGCGCGCCGAGGGCCGCGGGTTCAACGCCGGCGTCGACATCAAGGAGCTGCAGGCGGCCACCGGCCACGGCGCGCTCGTCGGCGTCAACCGCGGCTGCGCGGCCGCGTTCAGCGCCGTCTACGACTGCCCCGTCCCCGTCATCGCCGCCGTGCACGGCTTCTGCCTCGGCGGTGGCATCGGCCTGGTCGGCAACGCCGACGTCATCGTCGCCTCCGACGACGCCACGTTCGGGCTGCCGGAGGTCGACCGCGGCGCGCTCGGCGCCGCCACCCACCTGTCCCGGCTGGTGCCGCAGCACAAGATGCGGGCCATGATGTACACGTCGGCCACCGCGACCGCCGCCGAGCTGCACGCCTTCGGCTCGGTGCTGTCCGTGGTGCCGCGCGACGAGCTGCGCGCGGCCGCGTTCGCCGTCGCGCACGACATCGCCGGCAAGAACCCGCAGGTGATCCGGGCCGCGAAGGAGTCGCTCAACGGCATCGACCCGTGGGACCCGAAGCGCAGCTACCGCTACGAGCAGGGCTTCACCTTCGAGCTCAACCTCACCGGCGTGGCCGACGAGGTCAGGGACGAGTTCGGGCAATGAGCGGCCGGAGCGAAGCGGAGAGCCGGTCCTCACGGGCGCGGGGCCGGATCGGGCCGGCGCCGGAGGCGACGGAATGATCTCGCTGGAGGACACCGAGGAGGAAGCGGCGTTCCGGGCCGAGGCCCGCGAGTGGCTGCGGGCCAACGTGCCCGGCCAGCTGCCGTCCGGCGACACCCGCGAGGGCTTCGCCGCGCACCTGCACTGGGAGCGGGCCCTGTTCGACGCCGGCTGGGCGGTCGTCTCCTGGCCCCGCCGGTACGGCGGCCGCGACGCCTCCCTGTGGCAGTGGCTCATCTTCGAGGAGGAGTACTACGCCGCCGGCGCGCCGCAGCGCGTGACCCAGAACGGCATCTTCCTGCTCGCCCCGACCCTGTTCGAGTTCGGCACCGCCGAGCAGCAGGACACGCTGCTGCCCCGGATGGCGGCCGCGCAGGACCTGTGGTGCCAGGGCTGGTCCGAGCCCGGCGCCGGCAGCGACCTCGCCGCGATCAGCAGCCGCGCCGAGGCCGTCGACGGCGGCTGGCGGATCAACGGGCAGAAGACCTGGACGACCCGCGGCGCGTTCAGCACCCACATCTTCGGCCTGTTCCGCACCGACCCGGCCGCCACCCGGCACCGCGGCCTCACCTACCTGCTCGTGCCGCTGGACACCGACGGGGTCACCGTGCGCGGCTTCGGGCGGCTCGACGGCGACGAAGGCTTCGCCGAGGTGTTCTTCGACGACGTGTTCGTCCCGCACGGCGCCGTCCTCGGCGAGGTCGGCAAGGGCTGGCAGGTCGCCATGTCCACCACCGGCTCCGAGCGCGGCCTCACGCTGCGCTCCCCGGGCCGCTTCCTGCACACCGCACAACGCCTCGTCGCGCTCGCCGCCGCGCAGGGCGGCCGGCTGCGGCCGGCGCTGCGGGAGCGGATCACCCGCGCCTGGCTGGCCGCCCGCGCCTACCAGCTGTTCACCCTCAACCAGGTCACCGACCTCGTCGAGGGCCGGGCACCGGGCGCCCGGTCCAGCCTCAACAAGCTCTTCTGGTCACGGCTGGACGTCGAGCTGCACGAGATCGCCCTGGAGCTGCTCGGTGGTGAGGCGGTCCTCGACTCGCCGTGGACCCGAGGCTTCCAGTTCTCGCTCGCCGGGCCGATCTACGCCGGTACCAACGAGATCCAGCGCAACATCGTCGCCGAGCGCGTCCTCGGCCTGCCCCGAGCGTGAAGGAGCCACCGTGCGGTTCGCGTTGACCGACGACCAGACCGCGCTGCGCGACGCGGTCCGGGCGCCCCTGGCCGCCGCCGACTGGCCGGCGCTCGCGGAGATGGGCGTGTTCGCCGCCATGACCGACCTGGGCCTGGACGAGACCGACCTCGCGCCGGTCCTGGAGGAGATCGGCTTCGCCGCGGTCGCGCTCCCGGTGACCGCGACGGCGTTCGTCGCCGTGCCGCTGCTCGCCGCGATCGGCGACGAGCGGGCGGCCGCGGCAGCCGCCGGGCGGCTGCGGGTCGCGGTCGCCGGGCCCGGCGGCATCACCCCGTTCGGCGCGGACGCCGACCTGATCCTGCACCTCGGCGACGGTGCCGCGCGCCTCGGCGCCGCCGCCGCCGGGGCGTCCACGGTGGACACGTCGCTCGGCGCGGTCTTCTCCGTCGGCGGCGAGCTCCTCACCGACGACAGGGCGCTGGTCGAGGCGGCCGCCGCCCGGGCCGCGCTCGGTCACGCCGCCGAGCTCGTCGGGCTCGGCCGGCGGATGCTGGAGCTCACCGTCGGCTACGTCGGGCAACGCCACCAGTTCGGCGCGCCCGTCGGCAGCTTCCAGGCCGTGAAGCACCAGCTCGCCGACGCGTACCTCGGCCTGGAGTTCGCCCGCCCCACCGTCCTGGCCGCCGCGTGGGCGCTCGTGCACGGCGCCGACCCGGTCGCGGCCGTCGACGGCGCCGTCGTGCTCGCCGCCGAGGCCGCGCACGCCGCGAGCCGCGCCGCGATCCAGTGCCACGGCGCCATCGGCTACACCGTCGAATACGAGCTGCACCGCTACGCCAAACGCGCCTGGGCGCTCGCCGCCCTCGCCGGACCCGGCGACCGCCTGGACGCGCTGTCCCACACCATCGGCCTTCCGAAGGAGCTTTGATGACCGACGAGGAAGTCGTTCGCTACCGCACCGACGGGCCGGTCGCGGTCGTGACGATGCACCGGCCGCAGTACCGCAACGCGCAGAACTCGGCGATGACCTACGCCCTGGACGACGCCCTGTACCGCGCCGCCGACGACGACGAGGTGAAGGTCATCGTCCTCGCGGGCGAGGGGAAGCACTTCTCCGCCGGGCACGACATCGGCACGCCGGGCCGCGACATCGACACCACGTTCCCGCGCCGCGCCGGACTCTGGTGGGACCACGTCGACAAGCCCGGCGCGGAGAGCCGCTTCGCCCGCGAGTCCGAGGTGTACCTCGGCATGTGCCGGCGCTGGCGGGAGCTGCCGAAGCCGACCATCGCCATGGTGCAGGGCGCCTGTATCGCCGGTGGGCTCATGCTCGCCTGGTGCTGCGACCTCATCGTCGCCGCCGACGACGCGTTCTTCGCCGACCCGGTCGTGAAGATGGGCATCCCCGGCGTCGAGTACTTCGCGCACCCGTGGGTCATGGGCCCCCGGCATGCCAAGGAGTTCCTGTTCCTCGGCGAACGCGTCCACGCCGACCGCGCGCTGCAGCTGGGCATGGTGAACCGGGTCGTGCCCCGCGCCGACCTGGAGGCGTCCACGATGGACATCGCGCACCGCATCGCGCAGATGCCCCGCCTCGGCCTCGCCCTGACGAAGAAGGCCGTCAACCAGGCCGAGGACCTGATGGGGCTGCGCGCCGGGATGGACTCCGTGTTCGGCCTGCACCACGTCGCCCACGCGCACAACGCCGAGGTCGGCCAGGACTCCCTCGCCGGGCACGACGCCCGTTCCATGCGCGACGGCAGTCGCTGATGCCGCTACGGTACGAAGGCCGCGTCGCCCTCGTCACCGGCGCCGCCTCCGGCATCGGTGCCGCCACCGCGGCCCGGCTGGTGCGGGAGGGCGCCCGCGTCGCGGGCCTCGACGTCGCGCCCGTCTCCGTCCCCGGGGTGCACGGCATCGTCTGCGACCTGCGCGACGAGGAACAGGTCGCGGCCGCCGTCGCCGACACCGCCGGGTGGGGCGGGCGGATCGACCTGCTCGCCAACGTCGCCGGGGTCGCCGCGTCCGCGCACACCACCGACGTCACGCTCGCCGAGTGGGACCGGATCCTGGCCGTCAACCTCACCGGCACGTTCCTCGCCTGCCGGGCCGTGCTGCCACACCTGGTCGCCACCCAGGGCGCGATCGTCAACGTCGCGTCCCTGGCCGGGGTGCGCGGCTGGCGGTACAGCGCCGCGTACTCCGCCGCGAAGGGCGGCGTCGTCGCGCTGACCCGGTCCCTGGCGGTCGAGTACGCGCCCGACGGCGTGCGGGTCGCCTGCGTCTGCCCCGGCTCGGTCGACACGCCGCTGAAACGGTCCCTGGTGCCCGCGCCGGACCAGGACCCCCGGCTGGCCGGGCACGCCCGGGCGCTGCTCGACCCACCCGTCGCCGACCCGGCCGAGGTCGCCGCCGCCATCGCGTACCTCGGCTCGGCGGAGGCGCGCTTCGCCACCGGCGCCGTGCTCCGCCTCGACGGAGGCGCCGGTGTCTGAGTACCCGCCCGACGTGATCGCCGGCCACTACGCCACCGGTGCCTGGACCGCGGACACGGTCGCCTCGCTCGTCGCCCGGCAGGACCCGTCACGGACCGCGTTCATCGCCCCGGAGGGCACCTTCACCTGGGGCGACTACGACACCCTGTCGTCCCGCCTGGCCCGGTCCTATGTGGACGCCGGGTTCGCGCCGGGGGACCGCCTCGCGGTGCTGCTGACCGGCGGCGCGCTGACCCACATCGCCTACCTCGCCGCGCAGAAGGCCGGCCTCGTCACGGTCGGCATCGGCCCGCGCGCCGGCGACGCCGAGATCACCCACATCCTCGCCAAGGCCGGCGCCGCGGGACTCGCCACCCGGCCGGCGCACCGCGGCCGCCCGGGGCACGAGATCGCGGCCCGCTGCGGCGCCGCCCGGCACGTCGTGCTCGACCTGGACACCCTGCCGACCGCCGGGCACACCGGACCGGGGCTCGGCGCGGACGACCTGTTCTTCGTGAACTCCACGTCCGGCACCACGGGCCTGCCGAAATGCGTACGCCAGACGATGAACAACCGCAAGTACTTCGGGCCGCTCGCCCACGCCGCCGGCCGCTTCGGCGACGACGAGGTCTTCGCCAGCGTCCTGCCCGCACCCTACGGCTTCGGCCTGTGGAGCGCGCACATCGTGCCCGCCATGTACGGCTACCCGACCGTCCTCACCGCCGAGTTCGACGCCGCCGAGACGCTGCGGCGCATCGAGGAGCACCGGGTCACCGTCCTGTGCGCGGTCACCGCCCAGTTCATCATGCTGCTCAACTCCCCGGCGTTCGCGACCACGGACCTGTCGTCGCTGCGGGTCATGTTCACCGGCGGGGAACGCGTCCCGGTCGCCCGCGCCCGCGAGTTCGAGGAACGCACCGGCTGCGCGGTGCTGCAGTTCTACGGCTCCAACGAGGCCGGCCCGCTCTCGGTGACCACGGTCGACGACCCGCGGACCGCCCGGCTCACCACGGCCGGCCGGCCGGTGCCCGGCGCGAACCTGCGGCTGCTCGCCGACGGCGCCGACCTCGCCGGGGGACCGGGGCAGGTCGCCGCGAACGGCCCCGGATGCACCCCCGGCTACCTCGACGACGACACCGCGAACGCCGCACTGTTCCGCCCCGACGGCTGGCTCCTCACCGGCGACGTGGCCACCGTGGACGATGCCGGGTACCTCTCCATCACCGGCAGGATCGCGGACTTCATCATCCGCGGCGGCCACAACGTCAGCGCCCTCGTCGTGGAGGAGGCCGTCGGCGGGCACCCGTCGGTCGCGCAGGCCGCCGTCGTCGCCGTGCCCGACCCGGTCCTCGGCGAACGCGTCTGCGCCTACGTCGTCACCCGCGCCGACCTCACCCTCGACGCGCTCCGCCTGCACCTGGACGCCGCCGGCGTGTCGAAGCAGAACTGGCCCGAATACCTGGTCCCGCTGCCGTCCCTGCCACTCGGCACCGGCGGCAAGGTCGACAAGGCGTCCCTGCGCACCGACGCCGCCCGCCGCTTCCCGCTTGGCTAACGTGGTGGCATGTACCGGGACCTCGGGGAAGCCGCCTGGGCGTGGACGCTCGCCAACGTGCACCACGACGAGGAGGGGCCGTGGCTGCCCTCCGAGGTCGGCGACGACGAGCCGGCGCCGGCGAAGGACCGCGACTCCGTGTACGCGGGCATCGGCGGGCTCGCGCCGGTCCTCGCCGAGCTCCGCCTGCACCGGCCGCTGACCGGTGCCGAGACGGCGCTCGCGGACGCGGTCGTCGCGCGGCTCTCGGCGGGTGCGGCGGCGCGGGTCGAGCCTTCGCTGTACGACGGGCTCGGCGGCGACGTCCTGGCGCTGCGGCTGCTCGCGCCGGGCCGGGAAACGCTTGCCCTGGAGCGTCTGGCGGCGCTGCGTACGCCCGGCGGGTGGGAGACGACGTTCACGGTCAGGCCGGACAGCACCGCGCCGCTCACCGACGTCGTCATGGGCACGGCCGGGATCGTGCACGCCGCCGCGTGGGCCGGCGGGCCGCACGCCGGCGACATCATGACGACCGGCGGCGAGGCGCTGCTCGAGGCCGCCGAGCCGACCGAGGCCGGGCTCAACTGGCGGATGTGGCCGGGGCACCGGTCGAGCTCACCGAACTTCTCGCACGGCACCGCGGGGGTCGCCGCCGCGCTCGCCGTCGCCGGGCGCGCGCTGGGGCGGGACGACTTCGTCGACGCGGCCCGGCGCGGCGGCGAGCACCTCGTGGCCATCGCGGACCTCGACGGCGGCGGCTTCGTCGTCCCGCACACGATCCCGCCGTCGGAGCGGGAGGTGGAGCCGGTCACGTACAACTGGTGCCACGGACCGGCGGGCACCTCCCAGGTCTTCCCCGCCCTCGCCCTCGCCGGCGTGGCCTCGGTGGGTGGGCACCCGGTCGGCGAGCTGCGCCGCCGCTGCCTGCACTCGGTCCTCACCTGCGGCGCCCCGGCCCGCCTGCGCCCCGGCTTCTGGGACAACGACGGCCGCTGCTGCGGCACTGCCGGCGCCGGCGACATCCTCCTCGACGCC
Source organism: Dactylosporangium sp. NPDC051087 (assembly GCF_055586325.1). NCBI lineage: Bacteria > Bacillati > Actinomycetota > Actinomycetes > Micromonosporales > Micromonosporaceae > Dactylosporangium > Dactylosporangium sp. NPDC051087. The sequence goes on from NZ_JBVJIJ010000025.1 coordinate 66,929, forward strand.
GCCCAGTCCTCGCCCCAGGACGCCGACGCGCACCTGGCGGGCGCCCGGACGATGGCGGACGCCCTCGTGGAGCGGGCGATCCGGGACGGGAGCGGCGCCCGCTGGCGGTTCGTGGAGCACCGGCAGGACCCGCCGCTGCTGCCGCCGAGCCCCACCTGGATGCAGGGCTCCGCCGGCATCGCCGCCTTCCTGCTCCGCCTCGCCCGGGTCGAGGAGGACGGTCTCACCGCCCCCGTCGTCGACCGCCCCGACCAGTGGTGGACCGTCCCGCCGTCGGTGGTCACCCAGCACCGGTCCTGAGACCGCCGGTCACGCTGGGGCGGACCGGGCGAACCGGGTGACCAGGTCCGGGTCGGCGAAGACGGTGACGGCGGCGATGCCGTCCGGTGCCACGGTCAGGACCGCCACGCCGAAGGGCTCGCCGTGCCACCAGGCGAGGGCGGCGGGCTGGGCGTTGGCGCCGGCCGGCCGCATGCGCCAGGCGCCCGGGGCGTCCATGGCCGGGCCGGCCAGTGCCGCGCAGGCGGCGTTTCCCCTGGCCACGTCGCCGGACGGGACGAGTTCGAGGATCGCGTCGCGGCGCAGGACGCGCTGGAAGGCGGCCGGGTCGGCGTCGGTCCAGGCGGCCATGTACAGGTCGAGCAGCTCCCGGGTGCGGCGGTCGGTCGGCTCGGTGACCTGGTCCGGCGTCGGTGCCACCTCGGCGATGCGGGCCCTGGCGCGCTGCAGGGCGCTCTTCACCGCGGCCACGCTGAGGTCCAGCATCTGGGCGACCTCGGCCGCCGGGAAGGCGAGGACCTCGCGGAGCAGCAGCACGGCGCGCTGGCGGGACGGCAGGTGCTGCAGGCCGGCGACGAACGCCAGCCGCACCCCTTCGCGGCCCACGACCGCGCCTTCCGGGTCGGAGCCCGGCGGCGCGGTCGGGATCGGCTGGATCCACGCGTCGGTGGCGAGCCCCGACGGCAGCGCCCGGCGGGTCCGGCCGCCGGCCGTGGTCAGGCAGACGTTGGTCACGATGCGGAACAGCCACACGCGCACCGACGAGCGCTCCTCGAACGCCGGCCAGGCGCGGAACGCGCGCAGGTAGGCCTCCTGGACGGCGTCCTCGGCCTCGTCCCACGAGCCCAGCATGCGGTAACTGTGCGCGAGCAGGCCGCGCCGCTCGGCCTCGAACTGTGCGGTCAGGTCAGGTGTCACGGTCATGCAGACCGCCGGGGGCCGGGAAAGGAATCGGTCGCCCGGCGATTCCTTCTCCGCGCGGCCGGGGTCTGCACTGGAAACGACGCAGTGGAGGGCATCATGAGCGATCCGATCCGGCGGCACTGGACGCTGGCCGCGGCGGGCACCGCCGAGCCGTGGGAGGCGTTGACCGCCGAACCGGCCGGGGTCACGCACCGCGAGGTCGACGCCGGGGGCCTGGGGGCGCTGTGGGTGGAGCCGGAGGACACCGTCCTGTTCTACATCCACGGCGGCGGGTTCGTCAGCGGCAGCGTCTGGACACACCGCAAACTCGTGGGCCACCTGGCGGCAGCGGCCGGTGCCAGGGCGCTGATCGTCAGCTACCCGTACGCGCCCGACCAGGTGCACCCCGCGCAGCTGGACGCCGTGGCTTCCTCGTACACCTGGCTGCTCGGGCAGGGCGTCGACCCGCGCAGGACCGTGGTCGCCGGCGACTCGTGCGGCGCCTGGCTGGCGCTGGCCCTGGCGCTGCGGGCGCGCGACCAGGGGCTGCCGCTGCCGTCCGGGCTGGCGCTCATCTCGCCGTGGGTGGACCTGACGCAGAGCGGCGCGAGCTATGCGACCAACGCCGCGGCCGACCCGTTCTTCAGCAGGGCGCTCGTGGACGGCCTCGCCGCCTGCTTCCTCGGCGCGGCGGGCCCCGGTGGTGACCTGCTGCGGGCCGACCTGACCGGGCTGCCGCCGATGGTGATCCAGGCCGGCGGCGACGAGACCCTCGTCGACGACGCCCGCGGCCTGCACGCCGCGGCACGCGGGGCGGGTGTCGAGTCGCGGCTCGAGGTGTACCCGGGTCAGCTGCACACGTTCCAGATGGCGGCGGGCCGCACCGCGGTGGCCGGCGAGGCGGTCGCGTCCCTCGGCGGGTGGGTGCGGGCCCGGGTCAGCGGCTGATCAGGGTCTGGGCGACCTGGCCGTCGCCGATCGGGCGGCCGCCGACGGTGGCGTGGACGTCGAAGAGGTACCGGCGGCCGCGGACGTCGGCGAGCGTCGCGGTGACGACGAACTGCTGGCCGGTGTGGGCGGGACCGGTGTGCCGGATGCCGATCCACGTGCCGAGGGACGCGGTCGCCGGGCCGAAGTGCGGCCGGAGCGTGTCGGCGGCGGTGTCCTCGAGGCAGGCGATGAGCGCCGGCGTGCTCAGCACCGGCTCGGTGTCGGGGACGTGGTCGGTCGTCTGGTCCGCGGTCACCGTGAACGTGCGGGCGCACGACGCGCCGGGGGCCAGGTCGGTGCGCAGCAGGCGGTGCGGGGCCTCGTCGCGGGGCGGGCCGGTGCGGACGCGGAGGTCGGCGACGAGCCGGTCGCCGCGCAGCAGGCGCAGGGTGCTGACCCGCCCGCCGGTGCCGTCCACCGTGGTCAGCCGCAGCGGCGCGTCGGCGGTGCCGGCGCCGTCGCCGTACCAGATGAGCTGCTCGACGTGAGCACCCTGCGGGACCGGCAGCAGCGGCAGGACGGTGAGGTCCGCGGGGGTGCCGGCGGGGGCGGTCCAGAGATCCGGCACGCGACGCTCCCTACCTTGACATGCTCGAAGGGCCGGGAACAGAATGGCACAACCAAGCGCTTGTTTGGTAGAGGTCTTGGGGGTTTTCGTGCACGACCTGTTCCCGGCCGGTGCCGCGCCGGCGCCCGGCAGCGTCCACGAGCGTTACGTCGCCGACCGCCTCGCCGGGGTGCGCGACGGCGAGACACTGCCCGACACGGTCCGCCGGCACGCCGCCGCGCAGCCGGACGGCGTCGCGTTCGTCGCCGGCGACGACCGGCTCACCTGGGCGCAGTTCGACGCCCGCTCGTCCGCGTTCGCGCAGCGGCTGGCCGACGCCGGGCTGCCGCGCGGCGCGCGGGTGGGCGTGCTGCTGCCCGACGGGGTCGAGGTGCACGTGGTGTACCTCGCGGCGATGAAGGCCGGCATGGTCGTCGTGGCCATCGGCCCACGGGCCGCCCGCCTCGAGGTCCGCCACCTGCTGACCGTCGGCGGCGCGACCGCCCTCGTCAGCCAGGAGCTGCACCGCGGCGAGCCCGTCAGCGCGCTCGTCGAGGGCCTCGGCATCGGCGTACACCTGCTGCTGGACAAGCTCCCGGACGCCGACGCCGCCGCGAAGGGGCCGCACGAGCTGCGCCGGGACGAGATCCACCTGCTGAACTCCACGTCCGGCACCACGGGCATGCCGAAGTGCGTGGTGCACAACCAGGACCGGTGGTACTACTACCACGAGCTCGCCGTCGAGTGCGGCGACCTGCGCGCCGACGACGTGTTCCTCACGCTGATCCCGGCGCCCTACGGCTTCGCGCAGTGGACCGCCAACTTCACGCCCACCATCCTCGGCGTGCCCACCGTCGTCATGCCCCGCTTCACCGCCGACGAGGCGCTGCGCCTCATCGAGCGCGAACGGGTCACCGTCGTGTGCTGCGTGAGCACCCAGTTCATCATGATGCTCAACTCGCCGCTCGCGTCCGAGGTGGACCTGTCGTCGCTGCGGGTCATGTTCACCGGCGGGGAGGCCGTGCCGTTCGAGCGCGCCGCCGAGTTCGAGCGGCGCACCGGGGCGAAGGTGCTGCAGTTCTTCGGCTCGAACGAGACCGGCGCCCTGTCGCGGACCTCGGTCACCGACACCACCGACCAGCGGCTGCGGACCGCCGGGAAGGTCATCGACGCGATGCGGGTGCGGCTGTTCGCGGCGGACGGCACGGACGTCACCGCCGCCGGCGGGCCCGGCCAGGCCGCCTGCGCCGGTCCCGCGACCTGCCTGGGGTACTTCGGCGATCCCGTCGCCAACGAGACGCTCTTCACCGCCGACGGCTGGATGCTCACCGGCGACATCTGCACCATCGACGCCGACGGCTACCTGCGGGTCGTGGACCGCAAGTCCGACTTCATCATCCGGGGCGGCAAGAACATCAGCGCGGCGGCCGTGGAGGACCACGTCGGCTCGCACCCGGCGGTGGCGATGGTGGCGGCGGTCGCCGTGCCGGACCCGACGTTCGGCGAGCGCGTCTGCGCGGTCGTGGTCCTGCGCGAGGCGGCGTCGCTCGACCTGGACGGGCTGCGCGCGCACCTGGACGCCCGCGGGGTCTCCCGGGACAACTGGCCGGAGCGCCTCGAGATCGTCGCCGACCTGCCCCGCGGCTCCGGCGGGAAGGTCGCCAAGGCCGAACTGCGCCAGCGCCTGCGCGGCTGACGGACGCGGGCGCGCCGCTCGTACGCTGTGCGCTGTGAAGGCAGTGATCGTGGTGGCAGCGTTGCTGCTCGCCGGATGCAGCTCAGGCACGCCGTCCCAGGCCTCGTCGTCCCCGACGTCGTCCCCGCCCACCTCGTCGTCCTCGGCGTCGCCGGCACCGTCGCCGGCGGCCGTGGAACTGACGCTGGCGTTCGGCGGGGACGTGCACTTCACCGAGCGGACGGCGGGACTGCTGAAGGACCCGGCGACCGCGATCGGGCCCATGGCGCCGGTCCTGTCGGCCGCCGACCTCGCCGTCGTCAACCTCGAGACGGCGGTGACCACGCGGGGCACGCCGGAGCCGAAGGAGTTCCACTTCCGGGCGCCCGCCACGGCGTACGAGGCGGTGAAGGCCGCCGGGATCGACGCGGTGTCGATCGCCAACAACCACGCCCTCGACTACGGCCGGGTCGGGTTCGCCGACACCCTCGACGCGGCCGCGGCGGCCGGGATGCCCACGGTCGGCGGTGGCCGCACGATCGACGAGGCCTACGCGCCGCTGATCCTGACCGCCCGGGGCGTGCGGGTGGCGATCGTCGGGTACAGCCAGATCCACACCCTCGCCGAAAGCTGGAAGGCCGGTCCGTCGACGCCCGGGATCGCCCTCGCCTGGGACGTGCCGCGGGCCGTCGCCGCGGTCAAGGCCGCCCGCGACCGCGCCGACCTCGTCGTCGTGTTCAACCACTGGGGCACCGAGACCGACCCGTGCCCCAACGCCAACCAGAAGTCCTTCGCCAAGGCCCTCGCCGACGCCGGCGCCGACATGATCATCGGCGCGCACGCGCACGTCCTGCAGGGCGACGGCTGGCTCGGGCGGACCTACGTGGCCTACGGCCTGGGCAACTTCGTCTGGTACGTCGGCTCCGCCGACACCGGCGTGCTCAAGGTCCACGTCCGCGGCCGCTCGGTCACCGCCGCCGAACTCGTGCCGGCCGTCGTCTCGGGCACCGGGCAGCCGAAGCCGCTCACCGGCGGCGCCGCGACGGCCGCCGCCAAGAAGTTCGCCGACCTGCGCCGCTGCACCGGCCTCGCCCCCGCCCCACCGGCCGCCTGAAGACGGCACGGGGCACCCCGACCGGCGTGACCCGCCTATGATCACCCGCGTGGCTGACTTCGATGTGCTGGTGATCGGCGGGGTCGGGGTCGACACCATCGTGCGGGTGCCGGACCTGGCGATCCCGGCGAGCGACAACATGCACGTCCCGCCGATCCAGGACTACGTCGCGCACTCCGGCAACGGGGTGGCGCTGGGGTTCCACTCGCTCGGGCTGCGCACCAAGTTCGTCGACTTCCTCGGCGACGACCAGCAGGGCGAGCTGATCCTGCGGCGGTACGCGGCGGCCGGCCTCGATTTCAGCAGCCTGCCCGCGCCCAACGGGACGCCGCGCAGCGTCAACCTGGTCGACGCGGCCGGCCGGCGGTTCTCGTTCTACGACGGCCGGCACCCGGCCGGGCTGACCCTGCCGCGGGAGTTCTACCTGCCGCTGCTGGAGCGGACCCGGCACGCGCACATCGGCGGGCGGGACATGGCCGCGTTCGCCGACGCCCGGCGGCTCGGCGTCACCACCTCCTGCGACATCCACGCCTGGGACGGCGTCAACCCCTGGGGGCTGGCCTGCGCCCGCGAGGCGGACATCGTCTTCCTCAGCTCCGCCGCGGCACCGGAGAAGATCGACGACCTGATGCGCCTGCTGCTGGACGCGGGCACCGCCGAGCTCGTCGTCGCGACCGAGGGCGACGCCGGCTGCCGCGTGCTGACCCGCGCCGACAGGCAGGTGCGCCGCTTCCCCGTGGCGGAGCCCGAGCGCCCGGTCGTCGACAGCAACGGCGCCGGCGACGCGTTCAGCACGGCCTTCATGAGCCGCTGGTTCGCCGGCCGTACCGTCGAGGAATGCGCGCTCGCGGGAGCCGTCTCCGGCGCGTTCGCGTGCGGAGCGCACGGCACCCACGAGGAGCTGATCTCGGCGGACCGGCTGACGCAGGCCGTGACGCGCGCCGAGCGGTCGCCGCACTGGCTGGCTGGCCGCTGACGCTCCGCGGTCGCGCCGTCACCGAGACCATCCTGGGACCTTGCCGATGTGTCGGAGGCGCCCGTTACGGGGACGGTGATCAGCATGTTGCGGGATCAAGTCCTCGCCGGTCGCTACCGGCTGACCGAGGAGCTCGGCACCGGCGGGATGGCCGTGGTGTGGAAGGCACACGACGAGCTGCTCAACCGGCATGTGGCGGTCAAGGTCCTCGCCGGCGCGCAGGCCGCCGACCCGGCCGCCCGGCGCCGGGTCCTGGCCGAGGCGCAGGCCGCCGCGCAGGTGCAGCATCCACACGTCGCCGGCATCTACGACTACGGCGAGGCGACCGGGGACACCGGCCACACCGTGCCGTACGTGGTGATGGAGCTGCTGCACGGACGCACGCTGTCGCAGCGGCTCGCCGGGGGTCCGCTGCCGCCGCGCGCCGCCCTGCGTGTGTGCGCCGAGGTCGCCGGGGCGCTCGCCGCCGCGCACGCCCGCCACGTGGTCCACCGCGACGTCAAGCCCGCCAACGTCATGCTGACCCCGTCCGGGGCCAAGGTCGTCGACTTCGGGCTCGCCGCCATCGCCGGGGCGCCGGACCTCGACGAGGACGGCCAGCTGCTGGGCACCGCGGCGTACCTCGCCCCGGAGCGGCTCACCGGGGACGAGGTCCTGCCCGCCTCCGACGTCTACGCTCTCGGCCTGCTCCTGCACCGCGCGCTCACCGACGAGCTGCCGTGGGAGGCGGACACCCCGTCGCAGATGCTCACCGCGCACGTCTACGTCGAGCCGGAGCCCCTCACCCCGATGAGCGGCGTGCCCGTCGAGGTCAACGAGATCTGCGACCGGTGCCTGGCCAAGGACCCGGCGGACCGCCCGCCCGCCGCCGAGGTGGCGGCCGTGCTCGCCGCCGCCGCGGGCATCGCGTCCCCGCCGGTGGACGACCTCCCCGGGCCCGTCGCGCCCTCGGCGGACGACCTTCGCAGGACCGCCGCGTCCCCGGTCGGCGATCCGGCGGTGGCCGCCGCGGCCGCCGGCGATCCCGGTCGTCGCCGGCGGACGACGGTCGTCGCCGGCGTCGTCGCCGTGCTGGCGTCGGCGAGCACGGCCGCGGTCCTCGTCGCGTTCGGCCCCGCGAGCGACGATCCGGCGGCCGCGCCGGCCGGATCGGCCGCGGCCCCGGCCATCGCCGCCCCGTCCCCGGCGGAGCCGAGCACCTCGGCGTCGTCGCCGGCGCAGAGCACCTCCTCCATCAGCCCGGGGCCGACCGGCACCGTCCAGCCCGCCGGTGGTGCCACCGCGCCGCCGTCGCCGACGACCGCGCCCGGCCCGACCCCGTCCGCGTCGCCGGCGCCACCGCCGGCACCCGGCGTCACGATCCAGGCTCTGGGCGGCGTGCTGTGGGCTCAGTGCACCGGCAAGACGGCGCAGGCCCTCAGCCTGGAGCTCACGGAGGGCTACACCGTGCAGGAGTAACGGCCCGGCCCGGCCGACGAGGTCAAGGCGGTGCTCCTCGCACCCACCAACAGGAGCGAGATCAAGGTCAAGTGCCCCGGCGGCACGATGGCCGCGGAAGTGAAGGAGGTCCGGCCGAAGCCGTGAGTCAGCGGCTGTAGCGGTGCTTCACGCCGACCGGGAAGTAGTCCGGGTCGCCGGGCTCACGGACCTCGACCACCGGCGTCCGGTACTCCGCCGGCACGTAGTTGGCGAACTCGCTGTTGAGCCTCACCAGCGTGTCGCGCACCGCCGCCGCGACCCGGCCCGGATCGGGCGCCGGGCGGTCCGGGGCGCGCTCGACCACGACGGACAGGCGGCGGTCCTCGTCGGCGGTCGTCAGCACCTGGATCACGAACTTGCCGGTCAGGTGGTCGGCGAGCGCCGGGTCCTCCAACGCGACGGTGACGTTCTCCGGATAGATGTTGGCGCCGAAGTACGACACGGTGAACAGCGACCTGCCGAAGACGTAGACGAACGGGCGCTCGTCGTCGCCGGGCCCCGACACGTCGAGGCCGTGCCGCGCGCAGAACTCGACCAGCGAGGCGTGGCCGATCAGGCCGCCCTCGTCCGCGATGTGGTAGCGCACCAGCGGCACGCCGCCGTCGCCGGTGAAGAGCAACGTGCCGTCGACGCACTCGAAGTAGCGCAGCATCGGGTCGTACTGCACGAGCGTCGGCAGCCGCGGGTCGCCGAAGAGCTCACGGGCCAGCTCCGGCCGCGACGCCAGGAACCGGCGGACGCGCACGCTCAGCGGGGTCTCGTTGCCCAGGACGCCCGCGTCGGCGGTGCCGTACAGCGACACCGAGTCACGCTCGGGGCTGGTCATCCCGGCGCGCCGCCCCATCAGGTCCCGCCACGACTCGCTGAACACCTCACCGGCCAGCAGCATCTTCACCCGGTGCGCCGGCCAGTCGACGCCGCGGCGCACACCCTCGTCGACGACGTTCTTCACGAACGGCGGGTAACCGGCGAGGACGACCTGCTCGTACCGCGGCGCCAGCTCCCCGACGACGCGCAGGATCTCCTCGACCGAGTTGCCCGGCGTGGCCACCGTGACCGGATACCCCTTCGCGGCAAGATGCCGGCACGCGGCCGCCGTGTACATGCCGCCGACCCAGCTGCCCAGCGCGAAGCACACCACGACCAGGGTGCTGCGCCCGTCGCCGCCGAAGCTGTGCACCAGGGCGTCCTCGAACCGCCGGGCCACGGCCAGCTCGTCGACGACGCTGCGCGGCCACACCGTCGGCGAACCCGACGAGCCCGACGACACGGCCACGGTGTCGTTGGCGTCGAGCCGCCCGCCGCGGCACCGCTCGGGCAGCGGATACCGGCGCAGGTAGGACTCCTTCGTCACCAGCGGCAGGTCCTCGAACCGCGCGGTCGCCGGGTCGACACCGTGCTCCGCGAGAAACGCCGCGTACGCCGGCACGGACGCGGCGACCTCCCGGAACAGCTCCACCGCGCGGGCGGCCGGATCACCGCCCAGCGGCGCGACGGGTGCCGCGTAGAACTCGCCGAGCCGCTCCAGGGTCCGCGCCGCGCGTGCATGCATCCCCGAAACGTACTGCACGCTCACCGCTCGTCGATCGCCTGGACCCGGGCGTGCGCGGCGACCGCGGCGGCGGCGACGTACGCGACGAGCGCGGCCGTGGTCCAGGTCGCGAGGGGCGCGCCGTGGACCACGGAGTGCGACTCAGGCGGGCCGGGTGGCTGCCAGAGGGTTCGCGGCGATCTTGCCGGCGACGTCCCCGCGGACGGACGCGGCGGCGGCGCTGCCGGGCTTGCGCTGCGCCTGGTCCTGGAAGCAGGCCAGGAACTCGGTGCCGAATCCCAGCAGCGGGTACCGGGCGAGCACGTCGGTCCGGGTGTCCGGCGGGAACTCCTCCGGGTGCCGGCCGACGATCTCCCAGCTCGTGGCGACCTGCAGCACGTGCGCCTCGGGGTCCTGCCCGGCGGGGACGTCGTCGCGCATGTGCAGCACGATGATCTCCTCGGCCCTGGCGGCCCGCCGCTGCGGCCAGCCGGCCGCGACGCAGAACGTCCACGCGAGGTGCCCGCCGGCCACCTCGAACGGCAGCCGGTGACTGTCGAACGGCTCCGTCAGCCCGAGGTCGTGCAGCAGCGCCGTGACGTAGAGCAGCTCGTCGTCGACGGCGATCCCGTGCGCCGCGCCGTACACCATGCCCCACAGGTACGAGCGCACGGCATGGTTCAGCAGCGCGGGCGAGTAGTAGCGGCCGGCCACGGCCAGCGCGGCCGTGGCGGCGGGGGTCTCCGGGAACATGCCTCACGTATATCGCGACGGTCCGCCGCGCCGCGGCGGGTTCCGGGGTGATTTCGGGGCGGGCCGCCTCGGCCGCGTGGAGCTCAGTGGCCCAGCAGGGCCTTGAGCAGCGCGATGGCGAGCGCGACCGTGGCGAGCGCGATGCCGGCGAGCAGGGTCCGGAAGGACGGCCGGGCCGACCGCAGCCGCTCCACCAGGAAGCCGACCCCCGCCATGCGGACGAGCAGGTAGATGCCGGAGAGCAGCACGGCCGTCCCGCCGGGGAGCCAGCCGGCCCAGGCCGTGCCGAGCAGGACGCACGGCACGACGGCGGACGAGACGATCGGCAGCGAGTCACGCTGCTCGTGCCGGATCGCGGAGCGGGTCATCGGCTCGCCGGCCTGGGCGCTGTGGCCGACGATCTCGGCGAACACGTGCGCCACGTAGGTCGAGACGGCGACGCCGAGCAGCAGTTTCAGCCCGTGCCCGTGCGCGGCCTGCTCGGCGCTGACGGGGATGAGCGTGGCGAAGAGGATGATGTTGCCGTAGAGATACGCGGAGACGCGTGCGGCGGCACGGTGACCGGAGAGGTCGCGGCTCGCCCGGTAGTTGACGACGCGGTCGCGCAGGCTCGGCTCCGGTGTTTCGGTCATCGCCATGATGCTAGTGGCTGCCGCCGGCCGCGGTGCGGCGCCGCGTCAAGAGCGCCGCGTCAGGCGCCTGGCAGGCCGTGGACCAGGAGCACGACGCCTTCCGTGGCGGCGACCCGGTCCTTGGAGATCTCCCGGTACTCGGGCGAGGACGCCCAGCGTTCGAAGGCGGCCCGGTCGTCGAACGCCATCAGGACGACCTTGTCGTGCGGCCAGCTGCCCTCGACGACGGCGGCGTGCTCGTCGGCGGCCAGGAGCCGGCCGCCGTACTGCGTGAGGATCGGCATGAAGCGGGCGGCGTACCGCTCGTACCGCGGCCGGTCGTGCACGGAGATCTGCGCGATCGCATAGACAGTCACCCGCTCATCTCAGCGACGCCTCGGGCGCGGCGCAACGCGGAGTCGGACATTTCACTGCTGCGGCGGGCACCCTACGATCGGATCAGGCCGCACGGCATGGTCGGCCAGGTGCTGTTCGTCGACCACGAGTCGACCATGGGCGCGCGGTGGGTCGCGCCGTCGCTGACCGAGCTGCTCACCGAGATCCAGGTCCCCGCGCGCCGAGGTGCCGTGCGCCCCGTTCCCCTACAGATCCGCCGTGGTCTGCGCTCACGACCGACTTCCGCACGAACTGGGACGCGTTCCAGGTGCTGCTGCGGCAGCTGGCGGCCACCTCCCCGACCGACCCGAAGATGCAGGACATCGGGATGCGCGCGAACCAGATGACCGACGCGGCGCAGGACATCCTGGTGCGGATCAGCGCCTATGAGCAGACCACGGCCCGGGCGATGGCGCGGGCCGCGGAACGGACCTACTCCACGGCCGTGCGGACGCTGGCGGTCGTGATGCTGGTCGGGATCGTCATCGCGACGATCGTCGCGTACCTGGTGATCGGTCAGGTGGTCCGGCCGCTGCGGCAGATGCGGGAGGTGGCCGTGGCCATGGCGCGCGGCGACCTGACCCGGACGCTGCGGGTGGGCTACCACGACGAGGTCGGTGAGACCGCGGACGCGCTCAACGTCGGCACCCGGCACGTCCGGGACGCCGTGCAGATGCTGCACGTCAGCGCGGAGCGGCTGGCGACCAGTGGTGACCGGATGGCGAAGACGTCCTCGGACATCTCGGTCGGCGCCGCCGAGGCGTCCACGGAGGCGGCGACGGTGTCCGGCACCGCCGGCACCGTGTCGGAGAACATCAGCACGCTGGCCGACGGGGCGCATCAGATGCGCGCGTCGATCGAGGAGATCGCCCGCAGCGCCAGCGACGGCGCCGGTGTCGCCGCGCAGGCGGTGCAGGCGGCCCGGACGACGGGTGACATCGTCATGAAGCTCGGCGCATCGTCGGTCCAGATCGGCAACGTGGTCAAGACGATCACCGCGATCGCCGAGCAGACGAACCTGCTCGCGTTGAACGCGACCATCGAGGCCGCGCGGGCCGGCGAGTCGGGGAAGGGCTTCGCGGTCGTCGCCGGGGAAGTGAAGGACCTGGCGCAGGAGACCGCCCGGGCGACCGACGACATCGCCCGGCAGGTGCAGGCGATCCAGGCCGACACGCAGAGCGCGGTCAGCGCGATCAACCAGATCAGCGCCATCATCGAGCGGATCAACGCCTATCAGACGTCGGTCGCCGCGGCCGTCGAGCAGCAGACGGCGACGACCAACGAGATGACCCGCAACGTCGCCGCGGCCGCCGAGGGCAGCGCGGTGATCGCCAGGAACATCGCCACCGTCGCTTCGGCGACCGAGCGGACCAGGCACGGCGCGACGGACAACGCGCGGGCCGCGGGCGAGCTCGCCGACATGTCGCAGGAGCTCAAGGCGGTCGTGGCCCGCTTCCAGGTCTGAACGGCACGTCAACACCGGCTCGGGCACCGGCACCCGCGGAAACGACCTCGTGTGACCGGCGTCACAGGCGGACATAACGCCCGGGCGCGGCGCGGGTGACCTGCGCGGGGGTGCCGCCAGGGGGGCCGAGGACCGTGCTGATCACTGCCGGTTCGGGTCGCCTCTCGTAGTATGGATGTTGATCGATTAAGTCGTTGACCTCGGCAAGATCTCGATACTGCGAGCGCAGACCGCCCCCTGGGGTTCCGGTGGATCCGATCGCCTGGAGCCGGGCGGGATCACCACGCTCACCGTCAGACGCCGTGTGCGGCCGCGTCCGCACGCGGGGCCCGCCATGCCCCGCAACCGCCCGGACGGCCCGCCCGCCCCGGACGGCGTGCCCCGGCGGGCCCGCTACCGGCCGCCCGAACAGGGCAGATGCAGGAGGCAGCAGTGCACCAGACCGACCACGCCCGGCAGGCGACCAGTGCCTGCCGGCCGGCGACCCGCACCATCGTGCGGGTGCCGGTCACCACCGGCGAGCCGACCGCCTGGTCCGACGCCGAACTGATCAGCTTCGACGGTCTCTGCGACGAGCTCGAACACATCGCATTACGCTTCCGCGCCCCGGCGGTCGGCGCCGCGCAGGCGCCGGTGCTGATCCGGATCCACTCCGAATGCCTCACCGGCGACGTGTTCGGGTCCGCGCGCTGCGACTGCGGCCCGCAGCTCGCCGAGGCCGTCGAGCGCATCTCCGGCGAAGGCGGCGTCATCCTGTACCTGCGACAGGAAGGCCGCGGCATCGGGCTGTACAACAAGATCGACGCCTACCGGCTCCAGGACTGCGGCCTGGACACCTTCGCCGCCAACCGGGAGCTGAACTTCGCCGAGGACGAACGCAGCTACCGCGTCGCCGCCGAGATGCTCAGAGCGCTCGGGATCCGGTGCGTCCGCCTGCTGAGCAACAACCCGGACAAGGCCGAGCAGTTGCGCAGCAACGGCATCGAGGTCGACTCCATCGTCCCGACCGGCGTGTTCCTCAACCAGTCCAACCAGGACTACCTGCGGGCGAAGCTCGATCAGGGCGGACACACGATCCAACTGCAGAAGGAGCAACCGTGATCGCACATCGGGGACCCATCAGCGGAATCGCCGCCTTCGAGGACACGTACGTCCTCACCGCCGGCTACGACAACCAGATCATCCTGTGGGACATGCCGTCGAAGACGCCCATCGCGCGGGCGTGGCACGACCACCTCGCGAACCAGGTGGCGTTCTCCCCGGACGGGCGGCTGGCCGTCACGTCGTCGTCCGACTACGGCGCCCGGCTGTGGTCGCTGCCCGAGCTGCGGCTGATCGCGGTGCTCGCCGACCACGCCGACGACGTGGAGATGTCGGCGTTCCACCCGACCCGCGAGCTGATCGCCACCGCCTCGCGCGACCACGACGTCCGCGTGTACGACTTCCACGGCGGCCTGGTCGCCAGGTTCCAGGGGCACACCGCCGACGTCATCTCCGTCGAGTGGTCGGCCGACGCCGACGAGCTCGTCTCCTCCAGCGACGACGGCACGATCAAACGCTGGTCGCTGCGCTCGCGGCAGCTCATCACCGACCTCGACATGGACGGCGTCGAGACCGACACGATCGCCATCTCCTCCGCCGGTACGATCTACGCCGGCAACGACGAGGGTCAGATCATCGTCGTCCACGACGGCGGCCGCACGACGCTCGACGCGCACGACGCCGGCGTCAAGCGGGTCGTGCTCGACGACGGCCGCGCGCTGCTGGTCACGCTGAGCTACGACCGCACGATGAAGCTGTGGAACGTGGCGGACCGCGAGCCGGTGCTGGTGGCGACGGCCGACCTGCCGGCCGACGTGTGGCCCCGATCGTGCGCGTTCGCGGGCGACACCCACCTGGTGTTCGCCACGTTCGGCGCGACGTACCGCACGTACGACCACCGCACCGGCGAATGGCTGGCCGAGGCGGTGCCGCCGACCGGCGGGGTCAACGCCGTCCTGGCCGATGCCGGGTCCGGGATCATCACGGTCGGCGACGCCGGCATCGTGCGCCGCGACGGCGCCGCGGTCGCCGAGACCGGCAGCCTGTGCAACTTCCTGGTCGCCGTCGGCGACCGCGTCTACACTGGCGGCCAGCTCGGCAGGCTGTTCGACGCCGGGACCGGCGCCCAGGTGCACCAGCACCGCTCACCGCTCAACTGCGGCGCCGGGTTCGTCCACGACGGCCGCCGGCACGTCGTGATCGGCGCCTACACCGGCGAGGGCCTGGTCTTCGAACAGACCGGCGAGGGCCTGCGGCACGTGACCGACCTGCGCCTGCACGCCAACGCGGTGAAGGGCGTCGCCGAGTCCGGCGGCTACCTCTTCTCGGTCTGCGCCGACACCAGTGCCACCTGGTACCGCGCCGACGACCTGCAACCGGTGGCCACGGTCGAGGACGCGCACCACAAGATCGCCAACGGCTGCGCCGGGCTCGGCGACGGCTACTTCGCCAGCGTGAGCCGCGACCTCCTGTTGCGGATCTGGGACCCGCGGCAGCGGCCGGCCGTCATCGAGACGCCGCACGACCATTCGATCAAGTGCGTCAGCGCGTCGGCCGACGGCCGCTACGTCGGCACCGGCGGCTACCACGGCCGGGTCTGCGTCTACGACCGCGGCAGCGGCTCCTGGGTGGTCAACGACCGGCCGACGACCGCCGGCATCTCGTCGATGTCCTACGCGCCGACGCTCGGCTGCTTCCTGGCCAGCTCCTACGACGGCAACGTCTACCAGGTCAAGGTCTGAGCCCATGACCTCGGACGTCGCGCTCACCGACGCGGACATCAACGCGCTCACCGACCGCGCCGCGATGGGCCTTCCGGAGAGCTACGAGGTGCCCGCCGCCGAGCGGCTGCCGGTCACGGACGTGCTCGGCGGCGGCGTCGGGGACCCGGCGGCGCTGCTCGGTACCCTCGACGCCGCCGCGGAGCCGGTCCAGACGCGGCTCGCGGCGGGCACGATGCTGGCGCTGCTGGGCGACCCGCGGGTGCGCCCCGGCGGGCACCCGGCCACGGTCGAGGTCCCGGGCGGCCGGTTCCCCATGGGCACCGCCGACGGCGACGTCGACGAACTGCACGCCGACACCGAGCGGTTCGGTGTGCGGCGGGACTGGATCGCGAAGGAGTGCCCCCGCGCCGAGGTCGTGGTGCGGCCGTTCCGGATCGCGACGTATCCGGTGACCAACGCCGAGTACGCCGCGTTCCTGGCCGACACCGCGTACCCGGAGCTGCCGACGCACTGGGGCTACGGCCGGTACCACCCGGCCGAGGCGAACCATCCCGTGTACACGGTCACGCCGCCCGCCGCGGACGCGTACGCCGCATGGCTGGCGCGCCGCACCGGCCGCGCCTACCGGCTGCCGACGGAGACCGAGTGGGAGTACGCGGCCGCCGGCCCCGACGGCCCGCGCTACCCGTGGGGCGCCGGGTGGCGGCCGGACCTGGCGAACACCCTCGAATGCCGGCTCATGGCGAGCAGCCCCATCGGCGCCTTCCCCGGCGGGCGGTCCTGGTGCGGCGCCTACGACCTGGCCGGCAACGTCGAGGAGTACACGTCCAGCCACTACTTCCCGTACCCGGGCGGCCGGCTCGTCGAGGACGACCTGTACCGGCGGCTCGGCCACTACCGCATCGCCCGGGGCGGCGCGTTCAACCGCTTCCGGGACCTGGCCCGCTGCCAGCGCCGGCACGGCCCCTACCCGCGCTCGCTCTACGCGATGGGGTTCCGGGTGGCGGCGGACATCTGATACGGATCTATCGAAGGAGTACCCATGCGGATCGCACAAGTGGCAACCCTGTTCGAGCCGGTGCCCCCGGCCCGCTACGGCGGCGTCGAACGGGTGGTCGGCATCCTCACCGACCAGCTCGTCGCCCAGGGGCACGACGTCACGCTCTTCGCCAGCGGCGACTCGACCACCAAGGCCCACCTCGTGCCGGCCTGCCCGCAGTCGCTGCGGCTCGCCGACACCGGGCCGTTCCGCGACTTCACGGTCGCCATCTACATGAAGATGATGATGGACCTGCTGCACCGGGTCGACGACTTCGACGTCATCCACTTCCACACCGGCTTCTACCACCTGCCGGCGTTCTACCCGCACCGGCACAAGTCGCTGACGACCGTGCACATGCCGATGAGCCTCGGCCCGGACATCGGCACGCTGCTGGACGCCTTCGCCGAGATGCCCTACATCGGCATCTCCCACGATCAGCGCAGCCACCGCCCGTCGATGAACTGGCGCGGCGTCGTCCACCACGGGATCCCCGCCGACCTGTACACCCGCGACGACGGCGACGGCGGATACCTGCTCTTCGTCGGGCGCATCGCGCCGAGCAAGCGACCCGACCGCGCCATCGAGATCGCGCGCCGGGCGGGCCTGCCGCTGAAGATCGCCGCGAAGGTCGACGACATCTTCCGCGACTACTTCGAGGCGGAGGTCGCGCCGCACATCGACGGTCACGCCGTCGAGTTCCTCGGCGAGGTCTCCGACCAGGAGAAGCAGGAGCTGTACGGGGGAGCCCGCGCACTGCTGTTCCCGATCGACTGGAACGAGCCCTTCGGTCTCGTGCTCATCGAGGCGATGGCCTGCGGCACCCCGGTCGTCGCGTGGGACATGGGCTCGGTCACCGAGATCGTCGACGACGGCGTCACCGGCTTCCGGGTCTCCGACGTCGACGCCGCCGTCGAGGCGGTCCACGCGGCGGCGGGCCTCGACCGGGGACTCGTCCGCGCCACGTTCGACCGCCGTTTCACCGCGGAGCGCATGACGTCCGGCTACGTCGCGCAGTACGAGCGGATGATCGGCGAAGCGGAGGCGGGTGCGCGATGAGGGTCGCGCACGTGCACTGGGCGGCGCTGCCCACGATGGGCGGCATCGAGACCCACCTCGAGTCGCTGACCATGGACACCGAGTTCTTCGCCGGTACCCGGGACGCGCGCACCGCGGTGTTCCACCCCTGCCTGGAGCCGGGCGGCGGCGGGTCGGCGGCCGACCTGGCGGACCTGACCCGGCGGCTGGCCGGCGCCGACGTCGTGCACCTGCACAACCCGCAGTGGCACCGGCCGGAGGTCACCGATCACCTGGTCCGGCACCTGCCCGCCGCCCGGGTGCTCGACGTGCACAACCTGGCGGTGCGCGGCACCGACACCGAGGCGCTGCGCCGCTGGTCCGCGCTGGGCGGGCGGCTCGTCGCCCACTCCGAGTTCGTCGCGGCGGAGCTGCGCGCCGAGGTGCCGTCCGCGGCGGTCACCGTGCTGCCGCTGGCGCTGCCGCGGGCGGTGGAAGGGCCGCCGCCGATCGCGGACAGCGGCCGCCCGATGGTGCTGCAGCCGACCCGCCTCTCGTCGTGGAAGGGCAGCGACCTCTCCCTCACGATGGCCGCCGACCTGCTCGACCGGGGCTACGACTTCGACTTCGTGCACGCCGGCAGCGAGCACCTGCTGTGGGACCCGAACCTCGACGAGGCCCTGCTGCGGCGGGTCGAGCCGTGGCGGGAGCGCGGCCGGATCCGCTTCGTGCACTACCAGCCGGACCGCAGCTGGGCGGCGATCGGCGCGGCGGACCTCGTGGTCCATCCGACGGCCGGCATCCAGGCCCGCGGCGAGCCCTACTCCATGTCGGTGGCGCAGGCCGTCATCACCGGCCGGCCCGTCGTCGTGAGCCGGTCCGGCAACCTGCCGGCGCTGGTGGCCGGCTACCCGGCCGCGCGCACGGTCGACGTGGGCGACGCGGCGGCGCTGCGCGACACGGTGGAGTCGTTCCTGCGCGGGCACTGGCCCCGGCCGGCGCGGGCGGCGATGGCGCGCTCCGCCGACGCGCTGCGCGCCTACCACGACTCGGCGCCCCGCCGGCACCGCGAGTTCGCCGCGTCGCTGGCCGGCGACCGGGCGGGAGCGGCCCGATGAGGGCCGCCGAGCTCGACAGCCTGCCGGTCGACCAGCTGCCGCACGGCCTGCCGCTGTTCGGGATGTTCCTCAGGATGCCGACGTTCGACGCCGAGCTGCAGGTCTTCCGGGTGCCGGGCTGGCGGTCCGCGGCCGGGCTCACGCTGCACGACGTGTTGGTGCACCCCGAGCAGTTCGACGCGCTGGACCTGCCGGCGGGCACGTTCGCGCTGGTCCAGACGCACGGCCAGGTGTGGGCGCTCGGCACCGGCGACCGGCCCGTGATGACGCTGCGCAGGATCGGCGGCGAGGGCCGCTTCGACATCGGCACCGCACCCGGCGGCGGCCCGGTCACGCTGACCGACGAGCGTGGCACGGTCCTCGGCCGGTACACCATGGACAGCCTGCGAAACGACGACAGCGCGGTGGTGTCGCTGATCGCCGCCGCCCTGGCGACCCGGTTCACCGACGAGGCGCTGTCGGCGGTCCTCGTGCGCGCCTATCCCGGCCTGACCTCGTTGATCGTCGAGCGCAGGACGTTCCCGCGGCTGTTCGCCTCCGACACGGTCAGCCGGGACGCGCGGCAGCGGCCGGTCTGGCCCGAGGACGGAGGTGACCGTGATCCGGGGTAACCGCGCGTATCAGCTGTTCCTCGTCGCGACCCTGCTGTCCTTCATCGGCAGCACGATCCATGTGGTCGCCGCGTCGTGGCTGATCCTGTCGCTGACCGGTGTCGCGTACTCGGTGCCGCTGCTGCTGCTGTTCTCCGCCGTCCCCGGTGTGCTGCTCGCGCCGGTCGTCGGGTCGATCGTCGACCGCTTCGACCCGCGGGTCCTGCTCATCGTCGTCGACGTCGTGTCGGCGGCCGCGGTGTTCTCCGTCCCGCTCGCGTCGTCGGCGGACCTGCTCGTGCCATGGCACCTGTACGCCGTCGAGTCGGTCCTCGCCCTGTGCGGGCAGTTCTACGGCGCGGCGTCGCGCGTCTTCGTGAACCGGCTGGCCGCGCCGGACGAACTGCTCGCCGCGAACGCCACCACCACGCTCGTCTACCAGCTCGGCATCGCGTTCGGCGCGCTGGGCGGCGGCCTGGTGGTGGCGACCGCCGGCCCGCTGACCGGCCTGGCGATCAACGGCGTCTCGTTCCTGCTGTCGGGGATCGGGATGGCCGTCATCGGCCTGACCCGGCAGTGGAAGGCGGCGACCCCGCCCGCGGCCTCGGCGGCGGCCTCGGCGGAGCCGGTGAAACGGACCGGCACGTGGGAGGGCTTCGTCAACACCGGCAGGCTGATGGTCGGCCACCGGCAGATCCTGCACATGACGCTGCTGTACGTCGGCCTGCAGTCCATGCACCGGCTGCTGTCCTCGCTGCTCGCGCCGTACGTCAGCGCCGGCGGGCACGGCGCGGGCACGCAGGGCGGCCTGCAGATGAGCTACAGCCTCGGCGCGGTGATCGCCGGCGGCCTGATCCCGCTCATCACCAGACGCCTCGGCGCCGCCGCGATCCTGCTCATCGGCTCGGTGGGCGTGGCCGGCCTGGCCGTCGCGTTCTCCTTCACCAGCGACTGGACCGGCATCCTGACCTACGGCGCGCTGGGACTGGCTGTGAGCGCCTGGATCTACCACCTCACCGCCGCGCAACTGCTGGTGCCGGCCAAACAGCAGGGCACGTACTTCGCCACCACCGGCTCGCTCGTCTCCCTGGCCGGCATCGTGGTCTTCGGTGCCAGTACCGTGCTGCTG
This sequence comes from Dactylosporangium sp. NPDC051087, assembly GCF_055586325.1. Taxonomy (NCBI): domain Bacteria; kingdom Bacillati; phylum Actinomycetota; class Actinomycetes; order Micromonosporales; family Micromonosporaceae; genus Dactylosporangium; species Dactylosporangium sp. NPDC051087. The sequence continues at coordinate 87,306 of NZ_JBVJIJ010000025.1, forward strand.
CACACCCTGGAGCCGCGCACGGTCTACTGGATCGGCGCCGCCGCGCTGCTGGCGACGGCGCTGCCCTCCCTGCTGGCCACCCGCCGCGCGCCCGACCCCACCAGCGGCGAAGCCGGCCGGCCGGCCGTCAAGGACCCCGAACCGGACCGCTCGCAGGCGTAGGCCGGGGTCACCGGCCGTCGAGGACGCCGGCGGCCTCGACGGCCCGCTGCTCGATCATCGCCAGGGCGACCGGGGTGTACGCGTGGGCGGCGGACCGGGCCGTCGCGCAGGCGGTGAGGACCTGCGCGGCGCGGCGGGCCGCCTCGTGCGGCGCCACCGGGGGAGCGTCGGGCAGCCGTCCCGCCCGGTGCCAGAAGCGCATGACCGCACCGAACGCGGCGATGCCGTGCAGCACGGCCGCCGGCGGCCGGGGCTCGTCCTTCCAGGGCGACGGCAGCCGCACGGTGTCGTCCTGGGTGAGCGGTGTCAGCGCGGCGACGACCTCGACGAGCTGGTGCGTCGCCTCATGGACCAGCACCTCGGCGGTGTACCAGGGGTCGGGCCGGCCGAGCGACGCGTAGATGACGCCCGGCGCCGACGAGACCGAGCAGCTCTGGATCTCGAACTCCGGCCGGCCGATGATCCGCCCGTCGCGTTGCCGCAGCGGGACCAGTACCTGGGTGAGCGCGGCGACGGAGGCGGCGGCGTCGGATCCCGCCCGGCGCAGGACCTGACCGGCGGCGGCGCCGACCCCGGCCCAGAGGGCCCGGGTGGCGGACAGGTCGTCCCGCGGGTCGGCGAAGCGGGCCAGCAGCGGGTCGCAGGCGTTGATCTCGATCGTCCACGTGCCCTCACCGATGACGGGCAGCGGCCGCGCGCCGGGCGGTGCCAGCCGCGACCCCGGCAGGTAGGCGCAGCCCGACACCCGGTCCAGACGCACCTCGCCGGCCTCGACCAGCATCGCCATGGCCATCGGATAGGCGGAGGTGACGGCGTCCGGGTCGAGCGGCCGGTCGTAGTCGAGCAGCGACCGGCCGAGCATCCCGGCGACGGGGTGCCGCAGCGCCGCGAAGGTCTCCGGCGTGTCAAGGGCGAAGGCGACACTCCACCAGTGATCGCTGTAGATGTCCGCGGCGCGCCGCAGCGCCGCCGTCCGCAGCGCGGACTCCCCGGCCCACCACCGGTCCAGCCACGGCCCGGGGCACGCGTCGCCGGCCAGGACGGCGTCGGCGCCGGGCAGCCCCGCGTGCTCACGCACCGGTCACGACCTTCGCACCGGCCAGCGGCCCGTCCAGCGGGATGCCCCCGGACACGAGCGCGGGCAGCAGCCTGGCGACGATCTCCTCGTGCTGGGCCGTGTACGACGCGCAGTGCTCGTCGGGCAGCGGCACGACACCCGAGTCGCCGTGCTGGCCCGACAGCGTGCAGCCACCGCCGCAGCTGCGCAGCCACGGGCAGCCCCCGCAGGTCCGCGGCGCGGTGTGCAGCGCGTGGTCGAGCGTCCCGGCACGCTTGAGGATCTGCAGCCCCACGGTCCGGCCGTCGACCTTGGCGCCCTGCCCGGGGGTGACGAACCGCGGGCACGCGTGGACCTCACCGCGGGCGCTCAGCACGTGCAGGCTGCGCCCCGACCCGCAGTGGCGCGACGTGCAGCCGTCCCGCCAGCCGTACGGGTCGCCGAGCATCCGGGCGAGGAACTTGCCGGCCGACTGGTCGAGCATGCCGAGGCCGCTGCCGGCGGCGCGTTCGACGGTGCGCCGGAGGAAGTGCGCGATCGCGGCGGGCGACGCGCCCACCTCACGCCAGCCGGCGCCGGCCTCCCCGTGGGCGAGGACGGGCTTGCACAGGAAGCTCGCCGGCGCCTGCCGGGCGATCTCGTCGAGCACCTCGTCCGGCCGCGCCACGTTGTGGGCGCCGACCGTCACGATGAGATGGAACGGCAGGCCGCGGTCCCGGCACCGGGCGAGGGCGCCGGCGACCTTCGCGTGCGTCCCGCGGCCGCTGCGCAGCGTCCTCGCCTGGTCGTGCAGGGCCGCCGGACCGTCGAGGCTGACCCCGATCAGCACGTCGTTGCCCACCAGCAGGTCCAGCAGGTCGTCGCCGAGCGTGGTGGCGTTCGTCTGGACCGCGACCCGCAGGTGCTTGCCGGCCTCGTCGGCGCGGCGGCGGGCGTACGCCAGTGCCGTCCGGAACAGTCGCGGCGCGGCGGCGATCTCCCCGAAGTCGACGAGGATCGTCGCCTCGGGACGGCGCATGGCCGCGTCCAGCGCCGCCGTGACGAGACCCGGGTCGGCGTCGTTCTGGCCGCCCGGCGCGGCATGGCCGAGGTAGCAGTAGGTGCAGGCCAGGTTGCATCCCGAGTTGAGCACCAGGATCAGGCCGTAATGCTCGCGGGTCTGCTCGACGCAGGCGTCCCAGTCCACGGCGCCGAGCGCCGTCTCGCCGTCGAGCGAGACCAGGCCGCGGCGCCACAGCGGGACGGCCCAGCGGTCCGCTCCCGACAGGTCCACGACCGAGCCGGCGGCGGCCTCGAGCCGCGATCGTTCGGCGGTGCTGAGCATCGCCCAGCCGCCGGTGGTGTGCTCGACGCCGACCCAGTCCGGGCCCGCGGCCCGCCAGCGCACACCGTCCGCGCCGAGGACGCCGCGCGGCGGCGGTTGCCGGGTGGCTGCCAGCGCCCAGGGCGGCAGCCGCCGGGCGGGCTCAATCCAGGCCGGCATGGGCACCTACCATCTCCCCGGGCCTGGCGGCGGTGACTCCGCCGGGGTCCGCGACCGTCCACGGCAGCCGGTCGTCCATTCCGGTGCACAGCAACCGGAAGGAGCAGCCACCGCAGACCCGGGCGGTCAGGGCCGCGCCACGCCGCCGGACGGCCTCGAACCCGGCCGGGTCCGGCTCGCCGGCCACCCGCCCGAGCGGCCGGTCACGCAGCGGCGGGCAGGTCACCATCGCGCCGTCCGGACCGACGACCAGGTTGTGGCTGATCGGGAACCGGCCGCGCGGCTGCACCGGCAGCGTCGTGGGCCAGTCGTCGCCGATGACCGGGCCCATCTGGCCGATGTCGAGCCCGTGCTCCGCGCGGGCGGCCATGAGCCACACGGTCAGCGCGGCCCACTGCTCGGCGTCGAGACTCTCCAGGTCGCAGCGGACGGCCCGGCCCAGGGCGGCCACCGGGAAGACGGTCCACACCGACGCCCCGAGCGACCGGACCAGCTCGACCATCGCGGCGAGCTCGCCGGCGTTGCCGCGGTGCACGACCGTGTGGACGCCCGTGACCCGGCCGCCACCGGCGCGGAAGCGCTCCAGCGCCGCCAGCGTGGCCCGGAACGTCCCACGGCCGCGGATCGAGTCGTGCGTGGCCGGGCCCGCGCCGTCGAGACTCACATGGACACCGAGCCGGTGATGCCGGCGCTGGACGTCGGTCAGCGCCCGCATCGTGCGGCGGCCGAGCAGCCCGTTGGTGATCAGCGTGACCTGGGCGATCCCGGCGTCGAGCGCGTGCTCGAGCAGGACGCAGGCGTCGTCCCGGAGCAGGGCCTCGCCGCCGGAGACGGTCAGCGCCCGGACCCCCGCCGCGGCGAGCGTGTCGATGAAGCGGAGCCAGGCGGCGGTGGGCAGCTCGGCGCCGGCCGGCGAGTCCTCCTCGGGCACGGCGCAGTGCGTGCACCGCAGGTTGCAGCGTTCGGTGAGCATGATCTGCACGAAGTCGCCGAACCGCACGCCGGTCATCGCCCGGCCCCCTGCCCGGCGGTGGCGAGGGTGCGCAGGTCGTCGCCGATCCGGTCGCGGATGCGCGTGATCAGCGCGAACAGGTCGGGGCAGTACACGCTCGGCCGGTCGAAGCCGCCGTCGTCGCCGTAGCGGTGCGGGTAGAGACCGCCTCCGCAGGTGTCCACGACGGGGCAGGCGAGGCACTGCGCCGCCAGGGACTCCTTGCCGTCCTGGCGCACGACGACACCGGGGTGGGAGAGCACCTCGTCGATGCTGTGCGTGAGCACGTTGAGATCCGTCGAGGCGGCCCCGTCGTACGTGGTCTTGAGCGTGTCGACGAGCTCGATCGAGCCGTCGGTCTCGATGGTGACCAGCCCGACCGGGTCGGTGCCGAGCATCTCGAACGCGCCGCCACCGCCCAGCAGCAGGCTCATCGTGTCCTGGAAGATGCGGATGGTCAGCGGCTGCACCGGCTCGGCGTACCAGCTGTCGAAGATCACCCCGAGCCAGTCGGCGTACGGGGTGCCGGTGCCCGTGGTGTCGCGGCCGGGCGGCGGCGACGACCAGTTGCCGTGCGGCAGGAGCAGGTCGCAGTGCCGCGGGTCGAGCCCGGCGATCGTGCGGTACACCTCGAGCGGGTCGTTGGCCAGGTCGATGGTGGCGAGCACGCCCGAGAAGACCCGCGGCCCGGCGGCGCGCAGCCGCTCGATCCCGGCGAGCACCTCCTCGAAGCTCGACCGGCCGTCCCGGTAGGTGCGGTGCCGGTCGTTGGCGGACTTCGGCCCGTCCAGGCTGACGCCGACGCGCACGTCGTGCTCGGCCAGCACCGCGGCGACGGCCGGGGTCACCAGCGTGCCGTTGGTCTGGCACATGAGCACCAGCTCGGTCACCCCGGCCAGCTCGCGGCGCAGGACGGTGAACATGCGGTCCAACGTCCGCGCGCCGGCGAGGAGCGGCTCCCCGCCGTGGAAGGCGATGCCCACGGCGGGAAGCTTCCAGCGTTGCGCGTGCTCACGGACCCTGGCGGCCAGCGCGGCGACGACCCCGTCCGCCATCATCACCGGCTGGCGGCGCCAGCCCTGGTCGGCGTGGTGGTAGACGTAGCAGTAGTCGCAGTCGAGGTTGCAGCGGCTGGCAACCTTCACCACGTATTCGGCGATGGGGGTCGGCTGCCGGTCCGGCACTACCACGGGTTGGACGAGTGCTTGTTGTAGCTCTGGTGGCCGGCCCGCAGCTCGCCGTCCTCCTCCCGGGCCCGGCGCAACGCGGCGGCGAGCGCCGACTCCCCGCTGTCGGCCAGCTCCTGTGCGGCCTCACCCTGCGCGAGGTCGGCGAGGTCGGTGGCGCGGTCCTGGATCTCTTCCATGGCTCTCTCCTCCGTCTTCACTGACTGCTGCTGCTCTCACTGACGGACAGGCATACCGGCGGTTGATTCCACCGACGGACCTGCCGGCGGTTGCTTCACTGACGGACCTGCCGGCGGTTGCTTCGTTGACGGAACGGGTGTGCCGGCGATGGCCGGGCCGCGGCCGTGCGGCAGCAGCGGCGGCACGCCGGCCACCGGCGCGTCCACGGCGGCGCCCGAGCGACGCGCGAGATCGGCGACGTCCAGGCCGAAGAAGGCCGCCGGCGCGTGCACGAGCACCTCGCGCCGCTGCGCGTCGGTGAGCTCCGGGTGGTCGCGGACCGCGACGATCGGGTCGGGCCAGGTGCCGTCGTGGTGCGGCCAGTCGCTGGCGAAGAGCACCCGGTCCGCGCCGAGATACCGCACGGTCTCGGCCAGCAGCGGATCGTTCATGTCCGCCGAGATGACGCACTGCCGGCGGAACGTCTCGCGCACCGGCTCGGCGAGCCGCCGGGAGACGAGGGCCATCTTGGCGAACGTCGCCTGCAACCGCTCGAACCAGTGCGGGACCCACCCGAGGTCGCCCTCGAAGAACCCGATCCGCAGCCCCGGGAACCGGTCGAGCAGACCCGACTCGAGGACGTGCAACGTCGCCAGCTGCGCCTGGAACGAGTACCCCATCTGCCACTGGATGCGCCCGCGGAGGTGTCCGGCGATGTCGAGACACGAGTTCGCCGGATTCACGGCGTGCACCACGAGCGGTACGCCGGCCTCCTGCAGCAGCGCGTACAGCGGGTCGAGCGCCCGGTCCGCCAGCGACGTCTTCGCCGCGTCGAGGATCGGCGGCACCATCACGGTCCGGGCGCCGCGGTCGAGGCACTCGGCCGCGACCTCGGCGGCGACCGCGAGGTCGGCGGTGGGCAGCACCCCGCCCCACAGCAGCCGCACCGGGTCCGCCGCGCAGAACTCGGCGATCCAGGAGTTGTACGCACGCGCGTACGCCACCTGCAGTTCGACGTCGTGGACATCGGCGAGCCCGAGCATCATCGACGGGAACAGGACGCTGGCCGCGATCCCTTGCTCGTCCATCAGCGCGAGGCGCCGGTGCGGGTCCCGCACGCCCTCGTCGACCTCGGTGTCGATGTCGATGTCGAGCCGCCCGCCCTCCTGGACCGCGCCCGGCGTGCTCAGCGTGCCGGTGGTCCACTCGACGCTCAGCGGCCGGCCGTCGTGGTAGAGCGTCTCGCGCCCGTCCGCGTCGACCTCGCGCCGCCACACCCGGTCGTGGAACCGTGCGGGCATCCGCTCGCGCCACAGGCTGAACGGCTCGACGACATGAGCGTCGGCGTCGATGATCGGCAGTGTCACCACGGTGGTCCTTTCAGACGTGATGCCGGGCCCGCGCGCGGATGTCCCGCAGCGGTCGCGCGAGCGCCGCGCGCAATGCGTCGATCTCGTCCGGCCAGCTCCGCGGCCGGGCCGCCGGCACCACGACGAACTTCGACGCGCCCTGGTCGGCGTGCGCGGCCAGGACCTCCGCGAGGGCGTCCGGCCCGGCCGGGCAGAGCCAGTGCGGGTCCTCGCCGGGGTAGCGCCGGGCGAGCAGGTCGGCGGCCTCCTGCGGGCGGCGCGGGCTGTCGCTGTACAGCAGCAGCACACCGAAGTGGTCACCGTCGACGGTGCGGCCGGCCTCCCCGGCGGCCTCGTGCACGATGCCGATGGCCCGGCCGACGGCCGCCGGCGCGGCGAAGCTGCCCAGCCATCCGTCGGCGAGGCGGCCCGCTCTGCGCAGCTCGGCGTCGGTGCGCCCGCCGAGCCACAGGTCGGGTTCGCGGCGTGCCGCCGACATGCCGATGCCGATGTCGTCCAGCTCGAAAAGGGCCGAGGCGTGGGTGACCCGCTCGCCGCGCAGCATGCGGCGCAGCAGCGGCAGGGCCTCCTCGACCCACCTGGCCCGGGCGGTGCGCTCGATCCCGAACGCCTGGTGCTCGGCCGCCTCGGCGACGCCCAGGCCGAAGATCGGCAGCAGCCGCCCGCCGCTGAGCCGGTCGACGGTCGCGAGCGTCTTGGCCAGGTCGACGGGGCTGCGCCCGGCGAGGACCGTGACGCTGGTGCCCAGCCGCATCCGGGTCGTCAGCGCGGCGGCGTACGCGAGCTGCGGCAGCGGCGCCGGCGTCGGCCCGGTCAGGTGCTCGGACAACCACAACGAGTCGAACCCGGAGCGCTCCGCGTGGGTGACGATGGTGGCGAACTCGGCGCCGTCGTCCCACATCGGGAACAGGCCCAGCCCGAGTCCGGCCCGGATCGGGTACCCGGTCACGACAGGCACCTCCGCGCCTCGGCCACGGCGCCGCTCAGCTCGGCGAAGTAGCGGTCCCAGCCGTGCCTCGGCCAGAAGACGAGCTGCACGGCGGGGTGCGAGCCGACCGGCGACGTCAACGGCGTGGTCTCGCACAGCAGCTCGACGGACGCGGCCGTGACCGAAGCGGCGAGCCGCCGGCCCCGCCGCTCGATGCGGTGCAGTTCCTCGTCGTCGCGGGGCAGGATGCCGATCTCGCACGGCGCCGGCGACCGTCCGTCGGTGGCCGGGTGTCCCTCGCAGGAGGAGTACGTCAGGCAGCCCCACGCGTCGAGCACGGTGAGGACGAGGTCGCGCACGCCGGGCTCGAGGCACGCGGCGAACCCGGGCGCGCCCGGCGGCACGAGGGCGCCCCGTCGCGTCGCCGGGTCACCCCGGTCGCCGGGCCCGTCCGGGTCGGCGATCCGGCTGTCCGTCCCGCGCAGGAACGCCCCCAGGCCCGTCACCTGGTTCACCCGGTGGTTGGGCCGCGGCATCATTGCTTGAGCAGATCCAGGCCCGGGTCCTGGGCGCGCAGCTGACGCAGGACCCGCGTCTCGATCTGCCACCTTCGCGCATGGTCCAGGATTCCCATGTCGCGTGCTCCCCTCCGCCTGACGTGCTCCGGTCACGGGTGCACTGACGGACAGGACCCGGCGGCACGGGCCGTCGCTGACCGGGTGTCGCGGCGCGGGCCGGAGCCGTCCGGGCGACCCGTTCGTAAACCGGTCGTGCGGGCCGCGCCGGCGCCGTACCGTGCGATCCGTGACCGAGGACGCGACGACGGCCGAGCTGTTCGCCGGCGCCGCCGCGGAGCTGCGCGACGACGACCCCGGGTGGCACTACGAGCATCTCGTCGCGTTGCATCTGCGCGCGACCCCGGAGGTCTTCGCCACCGCCAGGGCCCTGGCCCGCGACCCCGACCCGGCCCGCCGCGAGCTCGGCGTCCGCGTCCTGCGCGAGGCCGGCGGCAACGACCCTGCCGCCGACCACCTGCGCCGCGGCAACCTGCCGGTCCTGCTGGAGCTCCTCGCCGGCGAGGAGGACCCGGTGGTGCTCGGCTGGGCGGTGTCCGCCGCCGGCTACCACCCCGACCTGCCGGAGACGCTGCCCGCGGTCCTGCGCCACGCGAGCCACCCGGACGACTTCGTCCGCTTCCACGTGGCGGCCGCGATCCCTTGCCTCGTCGACCCCTCCGCGCCGGACGACGCCGCCGTGACCGCGCTGGAGGCGCTCGCCTTCGACGAGGACGACGACACCCGCGGGTACGCGATCTACGGTCTCGTCACCGAGCTCGCGGTCGATCCGGCCAGGATCGCCGCCACCGTCACGGTGTTGAGGGCCGACCCCGACCCGCACATCCGCCGGCTCGCCGGCGGCCAGTTCCGTTCGGACTCGTAAACGCCCCGCGCGCCGCCGCGAGACTCGGTGACGCGACCGGCCACCGCGGCCGGTCGGCGACACCCAGAGGGGGAGCGAGCCATGCCCAAGCAACCACGCAGCCAGGTCAGCACCGACGGCGTGTTCCTGTCCACGCCCGGCGTCTTCGACACCACCGCGACGGGTCTGCGGCACATGTTCAAGATGCAGTTCTCGGCCACGACGGCGGGCGTCCGCGAGGACAGCGGCGTCACCCGTACGTCGGTGGGCGCCGCGTTCGCGGTGGACCGGGCTTTGGTCGACTTCGGTGCCGTCGACCCGGCGGCGGTGGACTTCGGCCGTGCCGAACGCGACTGCGAGCTGATCCGGGAAGCGATCCAGAAGCACCCCGAGGTGCTCACCCAGGCGCTGGAACTGGTCAGCGGTGGCAGCGCCGACGTCGAGCGGATCCGCTCGGTGGCCGCCGCCCTGCACGGCATCGGCCTCACCGAACGGCAGGCCACCGGCAACGGCGGCGGCATCGCCGCGCTGCTGGCCCTCGTCGCGGTGGCGCTGCTCGTCGAGGGCTGCGGCTCGTGCACCGACATCGCCGTCAGCAGCCCGCAGGTCCAGCCGCAGTTCCCGTCGAACCCGGGCCCCGGCGACGCGGGCGTCGACGGCGGCTGAACGGGCCCCGGCTCACGCCGGGCCGGAGCGCGGATCAGCAGGTGCCCGCGCCGGCCCGGCGACCGGCGGCGGTCATGCGCGGGCGGGCCGGTGCGGGGTGCGGTGCCGCGGCCGGCGCCATTCCGGCCGGCGGCCGAGGCGCAGCGCGAGGATGCCGGCCAGCAGCGCCACCAGCCCGGTCGCGGCGACGCCGGTCACCGGGGCGCCGGTCACGGCCAGGTCGGAGGTGGCGGCGGCGACGGTGATGGCCAGCTTCATCGCGTGCGGGTTGCCGTCCGGGTCGACGCCCTGGGCGGCCAGGGTGTGCGCGCCCGCCGCGAGCGACGGCGGCACGGTGACGGCCTTGCTGAAGTTGCCGGCGCCGTCGGTGAGGACGGTGCCGAGGACCTGCGGGTCGGAGTAGATGGTGATCGTCGCGGTCGAGTGGGCCGCGAAGCCGGTGCCGATGATGACGATCTGCTGGCCGGGCTCGGCGGTGCTGATGCTGCCCTTGTCGGTCGTCAGGGTCAGGTCGGTCACCGGCGGCGCGGGCGGCACGACCGGCGCGGTCGGGGTGCCGGTGGCCTGAGCGGTCGCGGCGGCGGAGTTGCCCGCGGCGGACGTGGCGACGACCGACACGGAGTAGCTCGTCCCGGCCTGCGCGCCCAGCACGCACGAGGTCTCCGCGGCGGTGGCCGTGCAGGTCGCCGGGCCGGGGTCGGCCGTGACGAGGTATCCGGTGACGGGTGACCCGTGCGTGGCCGGTGCTGTCCACGTGACGACGACCGACGACACCGCCGCGGCGGCGACGACCCCGCCCGGAGCGTCGGGCGCGCCCGGGTTGACGGTCAGGCCCGCCGGGTTGCTCGTCGCGTCTCCGCCCGCGCTGTTGTGGAACACGGCGCGGTACTGCCTGCCGGTGTCGGCCGCGACGGGGGTGAACGTCAGCGAGCCGCTGGTCGCGCCGGGCACGTCGGTCCAGGTCGTGCCGTCCGTGGAGGTCTGCCACCGCACCGTCGGCGTCGGGTTGCCGGACGCGGCGGCGGTGAACGTGACAGGGCTGCCGGACGAGACGGTCTGCGCCGTCGGCTGGGTCGTCACGCTCGGCGCGGCGAGGCACGCGCTCGCCGCCTCCGGGGTCAGCTCGTACCTGACGCCGGCCGCCTGCACCAAGGGGGCGGTCATGTAGGTGTACCCGTTCGTCAGGGTGTCCGAGCCGCCGTAGGCGTCCACGACGACGTCGACGACCCCGTCGGGGTGGGCCGGCGTCGTGATCGTGAACGACGTGTCGGTGTGGCCGACGTTGAGGGTGCTCATGTCCGAGGAGTTGCCGTCGAACCAGACACCCAGGACGCCGATGAGGTTCGTTCCGGTGATCGTCACCGTGTCCCCGCCGCCGGATCCGATGTTCGGCGTGATGGCCGTGATCGTGGGCGTCTCGTCGTAGTGCAGCACGATGGCGTTGGACTCGCCGCCGGGTCCCGTGGCGACCACGTCGACGTCGCCGGCCGCGTGCGGCGGTGAGACGAAGGTGAAGCTCGTCATGTTGATGCCGGTGAAGGGGACGTCGGCCCCGTCGACGGTCAGCTTCGTGATGGTGCCGAGCCGGATGCCGGTGACGGTGTGTGTCGCCCCGCCCGAGACGTTGACGAAGTTGGGCGAGGAGCAGCACAGGATCGGCGGCTGCAGGTACTGGTACGTGACCCCGCTCGCCGACGACCCGGCGGCGGTCTGCACGACCACGTCGACGGGGCCGGTCCCCGCCGGGCTGACCGCGGTGATCTGGGTGCCGCTGTCCACGGTGTACGAGGTCGCGTTGACCCCGTCGAACGTCACCGCCGTCGCGCCGGTGAAGTCGGTGCCGGTGAGCACGACGCTGGTGCCGCCCGCCTCCGGTCCCGACGACGGGGCCATGCTGGTGATGGCCGGCGCGGCCGGGGCGGTGTACGTGTACCCGCCCACCGCCGTGTCCGTGCCGCCGGGCCCGGTGACCACGACGTCGACGGCCCCGGCGGCGTGCGCCGGGCTGACGACGGTGATCTGGGTGGCGCTGTTGACCGTCATCGACGTGCCGCTGACCCCGTCGAACGTGACGCCGGTCGCCCCGGTGAAGCCGGTGCCGGTGAGGACCACGGAGGTGCCGCCCAGGTCGGACCCGGTCGTCGGGGACAGCGACGTCAGCACCGGCGCCGGCGGCAGCTGGTACGTGTAGCTGACCGCGCTCGACGCTCCGGCGGGGGTGGTGACGACGACGTTCTTTGCACCGGCGGTGCCGGCCGGTGCGACGGCGGTGATCTGGGTGGCGCTGTTCACGGTGTACGAGGTGGCGTTGACCCCGCCGAACGTGACAGCCGTCGCGCCGGTCAGGGCCGTGCCGGTGATCGTCACCGACGTGCCGCCGAGCGTGGACCCGGTGTTCGGCGACAGCGACGACACGACCGGCGCCGGCACGACGTAGGTGTAGCTGGCGGCGGTGGAGCTGCCGCCGGGGGTGGTGACGACGACGTTCTTGGCGCCGGCGGTGCCGGCGGGTGCGACGGCGGTGATCTGGGTGGCGCTGTTCACGGTGTACGAGGTGGCGTTGACCCCGCCGAACGTGACGGCCGACGCGCCGGTCAGGTTGGTGCCGGTGATGGTGACGGACGTGCCGCCGAGCGTGGTGCCGGACGTCGGCGACAGCAGCGACACCGTCGGCGCCGACACGGCGTACGTGAACGGGCTCGCGGCGGAGTCCCCGCCGGGCGTGGTGACGACGACGTCCTTCGCCCCCGCGGTGCCGGCCGGTGCGACGGCGGTGATCTGGGTGGCGCTGTCCACCGTGTACGAGGTGGCGTTGACCCCGCCGAACGTGACGGCCGACGCGCCGGTCAGCCCGGTGCCGGTGATCGTGACGGAGGTGCCGCCGGCGGTGCTGCCGGACGTCGGCGACAGCGACGACACGACTGGCGCCGGCGCATAGGTGAACTGCGGGCCACCGCTGGACGGCCCGCACAGCGCGGTCGTGACGACGATCTCGACCGGGCCCGCGGCGTGCGCCGGTGCGACCGCGGTGACCTGCGTGGCGCTGTTCACGACGACCGATGCCGCCGCGACCCCGCCGAACGTGACCGTGGTCGCGCCGGTGAAGTCGGTGCCGGTGATCGTGACCGTCGTGCCCGCCCGGCCCGTCGTCGGGCTCACGCCCGCCACGACCGGCGCGTCGGCGGCCAGCACGACCGGCACCGCGCGGAGCTGTGCCCGTGCCGGGGTCACGACGACCGCGGAGGAGAGGACGAACAGGGTGGCGGCGAAGGCCCCGGCCCATGCCCGGAACGCGATGGACATGGTGCCCCCCGATACGCCGGCCTGCTGGTGTCACCCCGTAACGTAGACCAATAAGTTCGGATTTACTCCGATTTGCCGCTAGTGCTCCCGGCGCTGTCCGTGCAGGTCAGGGCAGTTCAGTGCAGTTCAGGGCAGTTCAGGGGCGCAGGGCGCGGCCCGGGTAGGCGTCGGTGAGCAGCTCGCCGTCGCGGACGACCGGCTCGCCGTTGACCAGGAGATGACGGACGCCGAGCGACGGGGCGGTCGGGGCCAGGACCGACGCCTGGTCGGTGACGGCACCCGGGTCGAGCACGACGATGTCCGCGTCGGCGCCGACGCCGAGGTGGCCCTTGCGGCGGGCGGCGGGGGTGTGCGCGTCCAGCAGCCGCGCCGGCAGGAACGAGCAGCGCCGGAAGGCCTCGGCCCAGTCCCAGACGCCGGTCTCCCGGACGAACCGGCGCAGGGTCCTGGCGAACGTGCCGGCGGTGCGCGGGTGGGTGGCGCCGCCGTCCGGCAGCGGCCACCGGCGGGTGTCGGTGCTGCCGTCCTCGAAGGTCACCGGCAGGGCGTCGCTGGCGACGATGGTGCCCGGGTGGGCGAAGGCCGACTCGAGCAGGGCGCGCTGCGCGGGGTCGGTCTCGTCGAGGATCTCGATGAGGCACAGCGCCCCGGGGGTGGCGGTCCGCACCTCGCGGAGGCGGGCCGCGTCGGCGATGCGTTCGCCGCTGCGCAACAGCACGATGTTCGACGGCGTGAGACCCCAGACGTGCAGGCGTTCGGGTGCGAGGAAGGCGGCGCCGACCGCGGTGCTGCCGGTGCCATACGGATACGCCTCGTAGGTGACCCGGGACCCCGCCGCGACCGCCGCCTCGATGGTGCTGAGCGCGCGCTCCAGGTGCCGGCCGGAGGTGCTGTTGACGTGGCAGTAGTGCATCGCGGCGCCGGTCTCGGCGGCGGCCGTCGTCAGTTCGGACGCGCCGTCGACGACCACCGCCGGGTCGGCCTCGACGAGGTTCCTGACGTGCGCGAACAGCGGTACACCGGCGGCCCCCGCGAGACGGGCGACGGACAGGAACTCGCCGGGGTCGGCCTGCGGGGCGTAGCCGATCGGCACGCCGATGCCGAGGGCGCCGGCGGCGAGCTCCTCGGAGAGCAGGTGCAGCCACCGGTCGCGCTGGGCCGGGGTGGACGAGCGCTGCCACAGGTCGTTGCCCAGCAGGGCCATGACGGCGCCCAGGTCGGGGACCGGCTCGACGCCGGCGAGGACGAGACCGCGGGCGGCCGTCCACGACGCGGAGTACCCGTAGTTGAGCGGGCGGCCCTCGGCGGCGGCCTTCGCGAGCGCCGCCGCCACGGGCATGAGACCGACCTCCAGGTCCAGGGCCGTGGTCACCCCGTCGAGGGCCTGCAGGCGCTGGCCGGCGATGGTGTTGACGTGGCTGTGGACGTCGACGAGGCCCGGCCCGACGACCAGCCCGGACACGTCCAGGACGACGGCGTCGCCGTCCGCCTCCGCGGCGATCGAGCCGTCGCGCACGAACAGGTCACGCACGGCGTCCGTCCCGGTGCCGGGGTCGACGACGCGGCCGCCGCGCAGCAGGTATGAGGTCATGAGCGTCCAATCAGGCGTAGCTCCAGCATCGCGGCGAAGCGCGCGTCGGGGTCCCGCAGGTCGAGGGGGCCGACCTCGGCGACGCGGCGCAGCCGGTACCGGAAGGTGTTGGGATGCACGTACATCGCGGCCGCGGCGGCGACCGCGTCGCCGAAGGCGTCCAGCCAGGCCCGCAGCGTGTCGACGAGGTTGGTGTTGTGGCGGGCGTCGTAGGCGATCAGGTTCGCGACCGCGCCGCTGGGCTGGTCGCCGCGGGCCGACACGACGTCGGCCAGGTCGAGCAGGAGCGCGTCCACGTGCACGTCGGCGAGGCGGGCGACCCGGCGGCCGGTGCCGGTGCGCAGGACCCGCAGCACCCGGTCCGCCTCGGCCCGTGCCGCGGCGAGCCCGGCGACGTCCTGCGCGACCGGGCCGATGCCGGCCACGGCGGGGGTGCGCTCACCGACCCGGTCCAGGAAGTCGGTCGCGATCCGGCAGGCGCGCTCCTGGTTGACCGGGACGAGCGCATACACGACGTCGCCGACGAGCGCGGCCGCCGACCGGGGGTGCACCGCGCCGACGTGCATGGCCAGCGCGTCGGCCAGCCGCTGACGCTCGGTGGCCGGGCCCGCGTCGGCGTCCGGGGAGGAGCCGAGCAGGGCGAGCCCGAGGACCGCGACCGGCCGGTCGGCGAGGCCGAGGCGGGTCAGCGCGTCGAGGGCGCCCGGCCCGCCCTCCAGGGCGGTGCTGAGCAGGTCGGTGCGCAGCCGCCGCTCCACGTCGGCGCCCGCCCGGATGCGCAGCATGTGCAGCGCGACCACCCGGGCGGCGTCGCGCAGCGCCTGCATCCGGTCGGGGGTCGGCGGCCGGCGGACCGCGGCCCAGATCGAGCCGAGGATCTCGTCGCCGGCCCGGACCGCGACCGCCACCCGCGGCAGCAGGAAGTCGTCGCCGCCGGGCTCGACGTAGACCGGTTGGTCGCTGCGGTACAGGTCGCGGAAGATCCCCTGGTCGGTGAGGTAGCGCGCATACCGCTCGGGCACCTGCCGGCCGAGGATCGTCTCGATGCGCGACCGGTCGGCCTCGTCCTGCCGGCCGGAGTAGGCCAGGACCCGCGAGCTGCGGTCCTCGATGGTGACGGGCGCGTCGAGCAGCGCCGCGATCGCGTTCGCGAGGGCGAACAGGTCACCCGCCTGGACGCCGCCGAGGGTCTGCGGCCCGGCGTCGCCGACGTCGTCCTCGGCGAGCAGCGACCGCAGCAGCGCGGCGAGCTGCGCCCACGACGCGCCGCGGGTCAGCCCGAGCAGCGCCACCCCGGACTCCGCCGAGGCGGCGGCCAGGTCGTGCCCGGCCGGCACCGGCGACCGCACGACGAGCCCGACGGCCTCCTGCCGGCCGAGCGCGTGCAGCAGCCGGGCGGCCTGCCCGGCGTCGCCGACGCCGACGCCGAGGACCAGCGCGTGCTGGGGGAGCACCGGCTCGTCGAGCGGGTCGTGGATGACCACCCCGCCGATCGCGGCCGTGTTTTCGGGGTCGCCGTGGACCAGCTCGAGCAGCGTGGCGCCCAGATCGTCGAGGACGCGCCCGAGGCTGGCCTGTGGTCGCACGACAGGAATCTTAGATCCGGATCCAGGTCGTTTCGGTCGTTATGTGCGCCAGGACGTCGGGCAGCGGCTCGACGCCGAGGCCCGGCCCGGTGGGCACGGCCAGGTGGCCGTCCTGCAGCACGAACGGCGCGGTGACGTCGGTGCTGTAGTAGCGGTCCGAGGCCGACGTGTCACCGGGCAGGGTGAAGCCGGGCAGCGCGGCGAGCGCCACGTTCGCGGCCCGCCCGATGCCGGTCTCCAGCATCCCGCCGCACCACACCGGTACACCGTGCGCCGCGCAGACGTCGTGGATCCGGCGGGCCTCCAGGTAGCCGCCGACCCGGCCCGGTTTCACGTTGACGATCTCGCAGGCGCCCAGGGCGATGGCCGCGGCGGCGGTACGGGCGGAGGTGATCGACTCGTCGAGGCACACGGGGGTGCGGATGAGCTTGGCCAGGGCGGCGTGCCCGAGCAGGTCCTCCTCGTCGAGGGGCTGCTCGATCAGCAGCAGGCCGAACGGGTCGAGCCGGGCCAGGTGCCGGGCGTCGGCGAGCGTGTAGGCGGTGTTGGCGTCGACCTGCAGCAGCAGCGCGTCGCCGAACCGTTCGCGGACGGCGCGGACCGGCTCGACGTCCCAGCCGGGCTCGATCTTCAGCTTGATCCGCACGTACCCGGCCTCGACGTATCCGGCGACCGCGTCCAGCAGCTCGCCGATCGAGTTCATGATGCCGACGGAGACCCCGCACGGCACCCGGTCGCGGACCGCGCCGAGCTCCCGCGCCAGGGGGCGGCCCGCGGCGCGCAGCTCCGCGTCCAGGACCGCCATCTCCAGGGCCGCCTTCGCCATCCGGTGACCCTTGTACGGCGCGAGCGCCGGCCCGACCGCGGTGCCGTCGAGGTGCTCCACCGCGCCGAGCGCCGGGATGAGGAACCGGGTGAGGACGTCGGTGGCGGCCTCCACGTACTCCGAGGAGTACAGCGGGTCGGCCATCGCCACGCACTCGCCCCAGCCGTCCGCCTCGGGCGTCGCGGCGCGCAGCAGCAACAGGTCGCGGGAGGTGCTGGTGCCGAACGAGGTGCGGAACGGCGCGACGAGCGGCAGCCGGACGCGGCGCAGCTCGACTCCGGTGAGTTTCATGGGTTCCCGTCTTTCGCGTCGGTGAGCACGTACCAGCCGGCCCGGTCGAAGCCGGCCACCCGCAGCCCTCTGGCCATGAGCGTGCCGAGCGCCTCGCGGACCGCGATCCGCCAGGCGTGCGCGGCGGCGGGGTCGGTGCGGCGCAGCGCCTCGACGTCCTGGGGCACGGCCACCAGGACGGTGCTCCCGCCGAGGTCGCCGGGCTGGGGACGGCCGTCCGCGGTGCGGCCCAGCCCGACCACGGCACCCCGTGGGGCGCACAACGCCGGGCGGCCGGCGCACGCGGCGTCGACCGCCGGGGCGGCGAGATCCCAGCTGACCAGCAGCCGGTCGCTGTCGTCGGCGCCGTTGAGCCCGTCGTTCATGCCGCCGTAGAAGTTGGTCAGGTACTCGGCCGGGGTGGCGGCCAGCTTCGCCAGGTTGAAGTACGCGTTGCGGCCGACGAGCGGGTCGTAGGTCCACGCGATGGTCCGCAGCCCGCGGTGCAGGGCCCAGGCCCGCTGGTGCGTCTTGAGGGCGAAACCGACCGCGCGCCGGCCGCCGCCGTGGGTGACGCCGGTGATGTGGCTGTGCATGGTCGCCTGCGCGGGCGGGCCGAAGAACCCGACGCACGCGCCGACGAGCTCGTCACCGTCGTAGGCGCCGGCGACGTAGTTGTCCGCCTTGCTGAACGCCCGCAGGAGCACGGCCGTGACCGGCTGGTTGTTCGGGTCGGGCCGCCAGATCCGGTCGAACAGCTGATGCATGGCCTGGAAGTCGCCGTCGCCGGCGATCTCGCGGACAGTCACCCCGGCCGCGTCCGCGGCGGCGCGGGCCTGCCCGGCCGCCGCGTCGGTGAAGGTCCCCGCCGTCACCGGACACCTCCGGCGCCGTCGAGGACGTCCAGCACGAGTGCCGTGACGAGGGCGGTCCTGCCCGGCAGCGCGTCGATCAGGACGTGCTCGTCGTCGGCGTGGGCGCCGCCGCCGACCGCGCCGAGCCCGTCGAGGGTCGGGGTGCCGACGCCGGCGGTGAAGTTGCCGTCGGACGCCCCGCCCACGGCCGCCTCGTCCAGCGGCGGCAGGCCGAGCCGGCCGGCGAGCGCGCATGCCCGCCGGTACAGCCCGGCGGACGCGGCGGCGGTCAGCGGCGGCCGGTTTCCCCCGCCCTCGACGACCAGGCGGGCGCCGTCGAGGACGGGACGCAGCCCGGCCAGGGCGGCGGCGACCCGGTGCTGCTCGGCCTCGTCGCGGACACGGACGTCGACGGCGAACCCGGCGGCCGCCGGCACGGTGTTGGTGGTGGTCCCGGCGGTCACCGCCGTCGGGGTGACGGTGGTGCCGAGGTCCGGGTCGCCGAGGCCGTGCACGGCGAGGAGCTGGTGGGCCAGCTCCACGGCGGCGTTGACGCCGCGCTCCGGCTCGAGACCGGCGTGGGCGGCCCGGCCGGTGATCCGCACCCGGTAGAACCCGGCGCCCTTGCGGGCCGTCTTGAGCGCGCCGCCGTCCGCGGCGGCCTCCAGGACCAGGGCGGCGCGGGCGCCGGCCGCCTCCCGCTCGACGAGCGCCTGCGAGCTCGGCGAGCCGATCTCCTCGTCGCCGGTGATGAGCACGGTCACGGCGGCTCCTCGCCCGGCCGCGGCGGCGGCCGCGTGCAGCGCCATCACCACCCCGGCCTTCATGTCGAAGCAGCCGGGGCCGCGCAGCCGGCCGCCGGTCGTGGACCAGGGATGGGTGGCCAGGGTGCCGACCGGCCACACCGTGTCGTGGTGCCCGAGCAGGAGGACCCGGTCGGGGCCGTCGCCGAGCCGCCAGCGCAGGTGGGTGTGGCCGTCCAGGACGATGCGGTCCGGGGCGGCGCCGAGCCGGCGCGCGCCGACCCCCGCGACCACGTCGGCGCTGCGGGCGACGGCGGCGAGGTCCGCCGACGGCGACTCGGCCCGCACCAGGGTCTCGATCTCGGCGAGCAGCGCGGGCAGCGCCGCACGCATGTCCCGCACCAGCGTGTCACCGTCCATCGTGGACCTTCGGGGTGGCGCGTACCCCGAAATGCAGGTACGGCTCGCCGGTCGGCAGCGTGTAGAACGTCACCGGCGCCCAGTTCTGCGCCGACGGCTCCTTGACCAGGAACAGGTGCTCTTCGACCGGGACCATCGTGTATTCGGACACCGGGTCCGGGACCAGCTCGGCGATCGGCCCGGTGACGGTGCTGCGCATGACCGGCCCGCCGTCGCGTTCGAGGACCTCGATGCGGACGCTGGCCCGCTCGTACGTGCCGATGAACCGCTGGAAGTCGACCTGGACGGGTTCGGCGGGCGGCGCGATCGGGTGCGGCATCGCGAGGTCCGCGGTTTCGGCGAAGATCTCCCGGTACAGCTCGTCGTAGAGGTCGCGGCCGTTGCCGCCGTTGGTGAGCAGCGTGACGGCGAGCCCCTCCTCGGGCAGCAGGCGCAGGAACGCCGACTGGCCGATGGTGTTGCCGTCGTGCCCGATGAGCCGCCGCCCGTCCCAGCCGAACCGGATCCAGCCGAGCCCCCACGAGTCGCCGAGGGAGTCCTTGTCGGGCAGCTCGGCGTGCTGGGCGGCCATCGCGGTGGCGCTCGCCTTGCTCAGCACCCGGCCGCCGTCCGGGGCGAGGCCGCCGCGCAGGTGCAGGCGGGCGAACGCGAGCACGTCTGCGGCGGTGGCGTTGATCAGGCCGGCCGGGCCGAGCGAGCGGGGCAGCCCCCAGGCCGGTGCCACCTGGAGGTCGTCGAGGTCCTCGCCGACGTGCCCGATCGCGGTGCGGTGGGCGAGGGCCTCCTCGGGCAGCGTGCCGGTGCGGCGCAGCCCGAGCGGGCCGAAGAGCCGGGCCCGCAGCGCCGCGTCCCACGTGCCGCCGGTCAGCTTCTCGATGACCCGGCCCGCGAGGGAGAACCCGGCGTTGCAGTAGGACCAGGTGACGCCGAGCGGGTGGTTCTGGGTCTGCTCGGCGAGCAGTGCCACGTACCTGTCGAGGCAGTCGTCGCCGCGGCCGGTGTCGGTGAACACGTCGCCGTCGATGCCGCTGGTGTGGGTGAGCAGGTGCCGCATGGTGACCTGCTTGGTGACCTCCGGGTCGGCGAGGCGGAACTCGGGCAGCACGTCGACGATCGGCGCGTCCAGGTCGAGCAGGCCCTCGTCGACGAGCTGCAGGACGACGGTCGCGGTCCACACCTTCGAGATCGAGCCGATCTGGAACACCGAGTCGGTGGTGGTGGCGACGCCGGTGTCCTTGTTCACCACGCCGTACGCGGCCTCGACGACCTCGTCGTCGGCGCCCGGCCGCAGGCGCAGGATGCCGAGCGTCGCGCCGGGCACCTTGTGCCGCGCGGCGAGCGCGGTCAGCCTGCGCTGCCAGTGCGCGGCGTCCAGGGCCGCGCGCCGAGGTCCGCCGCGGCCGCCGGCGTAGCGCTCAACCCAGTCGACGACGCGGCGGTTGAAGTCGAGCCGGTGCGACGGCCGGCCCTGCAGGATGAACAGGTGCGACGCGTCCGGGTAGAGGACGAGGCGGGTCGGCACGTCCCGCTCGCGCAGCGCGGTGTGCCACTGCTGCGCCTGCCCGACCGGGCACCGCACGTCGGCGGCGCCGTGCAGGACCAGGGTGGGCGTGCGGACCCGGTCGACCCGGGTGATCGGCGACATCGCCGCGTGGTCCCCGCCGGCCAGCTCGAACGCGGCGAGGAAGTGCCCGGCGTCGGCGGTGCCGGACTGGCTGGCCAGGTCGCTGACCACGCCACCGGCGACCGCGGCGGCGAAACGGTCGTCGATCCCGGTCAGGTAGCAGGTCATGTAGCCGCCGTAGCTGTAACCGGCGACGGCGAGCCGGGCCGGGTCGGCGACCCCCTCGGCGACCAGCGCGTCGAGCGGCTCCAGGAGGTCCTTGGCGTCGGCGACGCCCCACGCGCCGAGCGCGGCGGTGTAGAACGCCTCGCCGTAGCCGTCGCTGCCGCGCGGGTTGAGCAGCAGCACCGCCCAGCCGCGCGCGGCGAGCTCCTGGTGGTACAGGTGCACGTCGTCGGCGGCGCCGTTCCACGCGTTGTGCGGCCCGCCGTGGACGTCCAGCAGCAGCGGGCCGGGCCCGGTCGCCGCCGGGTCGCGGATCAGCCAGCCGTGCACGACGGTGCCGTCGGAGACGGTGAACTCGCGCTCCTCGCGGGCGAACAGGTCGAACCCGGTGCCGTGCGCGGTCCTCGCCGCGGTGTCCCCTGTGGACAGTTCGACGGTGACGACCTCCCCGAGCGAGTCCGGGGTGAGCAGGAGGACGGCCGCGGTGTCCCCGGCGGCCGACATCCCGGCGACCGAGCGTCCGGCGCCGCCGAGGACCAGCCGGGGCTCGCCGCCGTCGACTGGGACGGTGTACAGGTGGGTGTCGCCGCGGTCGCGGACGCAGAACAGCACGGACCGTCCACCGTCGACGGTCACCGGCAGGGCGCCCGGGTAGCCCGGCCCGCCGGGCATCACGTTGCGGTCCAGCGCGGCGGACAGGCTGGTGACCGGCGCGCCGTCCAGCGGCACCCGCAGCAGGTGCGCGTGCCCGGTGAGCCGGCCCGGGAAGCCGACGACGAGCAGCGCCGCGCCGTCCGCGGTCCAGGTGACCGGGCCGCCGGTCCCGTCCGCCAGCCCGGCGAGCCGGGGCGCCGCCGCCGGGTCGGTGGCGGAGCGCACGTAGACCGGCGTGTGCATCGTCTTGTCGGAGTCCGGTGCGGTGGCGGCCGTGTACGCCAGTTGCGTCCCGTCCGGCGACCACGCCGGCTCGCCCGCGTGCCAGTCGCCGTCGGTGAAGCGGCGGCAGGTCTTTCCGGCCACGTCCACGACGTGCACGTGGCCGCGCACGGTGCGCAGGTATCCGGCGCCGTCGGCGAGGTAGTCGAGGCGGTCCGCGACGATCGGCGCCGCGCCGCGCCGCTCGCCGGCCGCGTCGTCCTCCCCGGCGGCCGCGTGCAGGTCGACCGGGGCGGTGAACGCGATGGCGGTGCCGTCGGGGCTCCACACCGGCCGCCCGGCGCCCATCGGCAGCGTGGTGAGCTGCTCGGGCTCCCCGCCGCCGGCCGGCAGCAGCCACAGCTGCGCGCCGCCGTCACCGGCCCGCAGGAACGCGATCCGGGTGCCGTCCGGCGACCACGCCGGCGCCGAGTCCGAGCCGCCGCGGGTGAGCTGCCGCGGCTCGCCGGTGCGGGCGCCGACCCACCAGAGGTTGTGCAGGGTCCGGTCGGCGCCGGCGTCGACGGTACGGAGCACGTAGACGACCCGCGTGCCGTCCGGCGCGATCGCCGGCTGCTCCGGCGTCGCGAGGGTGAGCAGGTCGTCGATGCGCTGGCGTCGGGTCACGGCGTACTCCTCATGGGATGCGTGTCTGGTGCGGCGAAGTGGCAGGCGGCGCGGTGCCGGTGTGCGGCGCCGTCCGGTTCGGATTCGCGGCAGGCGTCCCGCTTCAGGATGAGCGGGCCGACCGGGCAGCGCGGGTGGAACCGGCAGCCGGGCGGCGGGTGGTGCGGGTCCGCCGCCTCCGCGGCGTCCAGCACGGCCTCCGCGCCGAGCATCGCCCGCCCGGGGGCGCCGGGTTGCGGCGCCGAGGCGAGCAGCTGCCGGGTGTACGGGTGCTGCGGGTCGCCGAGCACGTCGTCCACCGGCCCGATCTCGACGATCCGGCCGAGGTACATGACGGCGAGGATGTCGCTGACGTACCGGACGACCGCCAGGTTGTGCGAGATGAACAGCATCGACAGGCGCAGCCGGCGCTGCAGGTCGCGCACCAGGTTGAGCACGGTGCCCTGGATGGACACGTCCAGCGCCGAGGTGATCTCGTCGGCGATGATCACGTCCGGGCGGGCGGCCAGGGCGCGGGCGAGCGCGACCCGCTGCCGCTGCCCGCCGGACAGCTGCGCCGGGTACTGCCGGGCCCGTTCCGGCGCAAGCTCGACCAGGTCGAGGAGCCGGGCGACCTCGGCCCGGCGGTCGGCGGTGCTCGTGCCACGGGGCACCGCCTCGGCGATCGAGGCGCCGACGGTCATCCGCGGGTCCAGCGACGAGTACGGGTCCTGGAACACCATCTGCACGCGGCGCCCCTCGCCGGTGCCGGGGGTGCGCGGCAGCGCCCGCCCGTCGAGCAGGACGTCCCCGCCGGCGAGCGGTGCGAGGCCGACGGCGGCGCGGGCGAGGGTCGACTTGCCGGAGCCGGACTCGCCGACGAGCCCCACCACCCGCCCGGCGGGGACGGTGAGGTCGACCCGGTCGACGGCGGTGACGCCGCGCCGCCGCCCGCCGAACCGGACCGAGACGTCCCGGAAGCTCAGCTCATTCACCGTGCTCGACCACCTTCGCGTGCCAGCAGGCGACCCGCCCGCCGTCGTCGTCCGTCTCCAGCGGAGGGTCCTGCTGCCGGCAGAGGTCGGTGGCGTACGCGCACCGCGGCGCGAACGCGCAGCCGGTGGGCCGCTCGCCGGGCTCGACCGGCCGGCCGGGGATCACGGTCAGCGGCAGGTCCCGGTCGGTGCCCAGGTGCGGCACCGCGGCCAGCAGCGCCCGCGTGTAGGGATGCCGCGCCCCGCCGGGGAGCGCCGTGGCCGGCACGTCCTCGACGATGCGGCCGGCGTACATCACCAGCACCCGCTCGCAGACCTGGCTCACGACCGTGATGTCGTGGCTGATCAGCAGCAGCGCGACGGCGTCGGCGGCCCGGATGTCCTCCAGCAGGGCGAGGACCTGCCGCTGCACGGTCACGTCCAGCGCGGTGGTCGGCTCGTCGGCGACGATGAGCACCGGGCTGCCCATCAGGCCCATGCCGATCATCGCCCGTTGCCGCATGCCGCCGGAGAACTCGTGCGGGAACTGGTGCGCCCGCCGCTGCGGCGCGGGCAGCCGGACGGCCCGCAGCCGGTCCACGGCCCGCGCGAACGCCTGCCGCCGGTCCATGCCCTGGTGCTGCCGGGCCGACTCGGCGAGCTGCCGGCCGATCCGCTGGGTCGGGTTGAACGACGACATCGGGTCCTGGAACACCATCGCGAACGTGGTGCCCAGCAGGCGCCGCTGGGCGCGGCTCGGCCCGTGCCGCAGGTCCTCCCCGGCGAACTCGAGGCGGTCGGCGCGCACCTCGCCGGGCGCCTCGATCAGCTGGGCGATCGCCAGAGCGGTGAGGCTCTTGCCGGAGCCGGACTCGCCGACCACCCCGACCGCCTCGCCGCGGCGCATCGTGAAGCTCAGCCCGCGGACCGGCGTCAGGTCGCCGAACGTGACGTGCAGGTTCTCCACGGCGAGCACGGTGCCGTCGCCCTCGCCGTCCACGGTGGACGG
The DNA here is from genome assembly GCF_055586325.1 of Dactylosporangium sp. NPDC051087. NCBI lineage: Bacteria > Bacillati > Actinomycetota > Actinomycetes > Micromonosporales > Micromonosporaceae > Dactylosporangium > Dactylosporangium sp. NPDC051087. Next base: position 111,614 of record NZ_JBVJIJ010000025.1, read on the forward strand.
CTTCGGCGCGGCGGGCTCGCGGCGGCGCACGGCGGTGAACAGCGGCGTGCTCTGCCCGATCTGCCGGGCGATCGCCTCGCCGGTGAGGTTGAACGCCAGCCCGGCCAGGACGACCGCGACGCCCGGCACGAGGGCCGCGAGGGGATGCACGTAGAGGCTGTTGAGGCCCTCGCCGAGCAGCCGGCCCCAGTCGTAGTCGGGTGCCTGCACGCCGAGGCCGAGGAACGACAGGCCGGCGAAGGCGAGCAGCGAGCCGCCGGCCGCGACGGTCGCGTTGACGACGAGGGGCCCGCCGATGTTCGGCAGGATGTGCCGGACCAGGACCCGGAATCGGCCGGCCCCGGCGATCCGGGCGGCGGCGACGTAGTCGCGTTCCGCGACGGAGGCGACGAGCGTGCCGGTCAGCCGGGCGAAGGCGGGCGCGACGGCGAAGCCGATCGCGAGGACGGCGCCCTTCGCGCCGACCCCGAAGATGACCGCGAAGCTGAGCGCGAGCAGCAGCCCGGGGAACGCGACCGCGACGTTCACCCCGGCGGTGACGAGACGGCCCAGGCGGGCGCCGAGCAGCTGCGGCGCGGCGCCGAGCAGCAGCCCGGTGACGACGCCGAGCCCGGTCGACAGCAGCGCCAGGATCACCGACAGCCGGGTCGCGACGAGGACCCGGTGGAAGATGTCGCGGCCGAGCCCGTCGGTCCCGGCCCAGTGCCGCGCCGACGGGCCCTGCAGGATGCCGCCGGTGTCCACGGCGCCGGCCCGGTCCGCCCACAGCACGGGCGCCAGAACGGCCATGAGCAGCACGACGGTGAGCAGCGCGGCGGCGGACACGCCGAGCGGGGTACGCAACCGGTGCGGCACGGCTCAGGCCTCCCGGATCGTCGAGCGCGGGTCGAGCAGGGCCAGGCCCACGTCGACGACGAGGTTGACCAGGAGCACGCCCAGGCCGTAGATGAGCACGATGCCCTGCACCACCGGATAGTCCTTGGCCAGGATCGACTGGACGATGGTGCTGCCCAGGCCCGGCCACGCGAACACGTTCTCCACCAGGACGGTCGCCGCGACCAGCCCGCCGAGCAGCAGCCCGGCGAGCGTCATCGTGGCGGTCAGCGAGTTCGGCAGCGCGTGCCGCAGGTACAGGCGCCGGGCCGGCAGCCGCTTCGCGCGGGCGGTGCGGATGTAGTCGGCGTCCAGCACGGCCAGGGTCTCCACCCGCATGATCCGGGCGAGCACCGCGGCCGGGCCGAGGGCGAGGGCGAGGACCGGCAGGACGTACGAGCCGGGACCGTCCCGCCCGGCGATCGGCGCCAGCCCGAGGCGGACGCCGAACACGTACACGAGACCGGCGCCGATCAGGAACTCCGGCACCGCGCCGAGGAACACGCTGGTGGCGGTGAAGCCCAGCTCCAGCTGCCGGCGGCGGCCGGCCCTGGTCAGCACCGCCATGGTCAGGCCGAGCGGCACGGACAGGACGACGGCGACGAGGAAGGCGTAGACCGCCAGCTCCAGGGTCGCCGGGTAGCGGTCCGTGAGGACCTGCGAGACCGGCAGTCCGGAGATCGTCGAGGTGCCGAACCGCCCGGCGGACAGGTCCGCCAGGTAGTCCAGGTACTGCCGCCACAGCGGGTCGTCGAGGCCGAGCTGTGCCCGGCGCGTGGCGACGAGCTCGGCCGGTGCGGTGACGCCGAGCGCCGCCCGCACCGGGTCACCCGGGATGAGGTGGATCATGCCGAACGCGGCGGTCAGCAGCACCCAGACCGAGAACAGCAGCCGGCGCAACCGGCGTGCGGCGAACCGCACCCATGCGTTGTCCGTCATCGCCCGCACGCCGGTCACCACCTCAGGCGAGCATTCGGATCGACTGCGGGATCAGCGCGCCGTCGCCGAGCTCGAACTGCGCGCCCTGACCGAACGTCGGGATCGTCGAGTTGACGAACGGCACCAGGTCGACGTGCTGGAAGATCGCCTTCTCCGCGGCCGCCCACTTGTCGCAGCCGGCGGTGCCGGCGATCGCCGACGCCTCCGTGACCGCCTTGGTGTAGTCGGCGTTGTCGATGCCGGAGAAGTTGACGCCGTTCGGCGCGGACGGCCCGGACACGTACGGGATGACCTGGCTGGGCAGGGTCGTGTTGAGCGGCAGGAACGCCGCCTCCCAGGCGAGCTGCCCGCCGAGCAGCGCCGTGCCGATCTCGGCGTCGGTCACGGACTTCACGGTGACCTCCGCGCCGACGCTCGTCCAGACCTTCTGCGTGAGCTCGGCGCCGGCCTGCGAGCCGGCGCCCAGGCTGGCCGGGTACGCGATCGTGATGGTGAGCTTCTGCCCGCCCTTCGCGCGGCCGCCGCCGGAGCCGGCCGTCCAGCCGGCGGCCTCCAGCGCGGCCTTCGCCGCGTCGAGGTCGTGGCCGGGCAGGTTGCCCTCGACCGTGTTCTGCTTGCACGGCCCGATGCCCGAGGCGACGAGGCCCGTCGGCGGCTTGCCGCTGCCGCTGCTGACGACCTTGCCCAGCTCGGTCAGGTCGAGCGCCTGGACCAGCGCCTTGCGCACCTGCTCGTCGGCGCCGGGCAGCCCGGTCTTGTGGTTGAACCACAGCTCGCCGAGCGCCGCCTCGATCTGCCGCTGGTGCAGACCGGCCGCCTGGAGCCGCTGCCGGTCCGGCCCGACCATCTGCGCGGCGTTCACCTGCTTGGACGTCAGCAGGTTGGCCGCGGTCGCCTCGTTGGTGACGACCTTGAGGACCGCCGTGTCGGGCAGGCCGGGCTGGACGGTCTTCCAGTCACCGGGGCCCCACGCGTAGTCCTTGCGGCGGGTGAACGTGTAGTGGTCGTTGGCGACCGCCTCGGTCAGCGTGAACATGCCGGTGCCGTCGCCGCCCTGCTTGAGCAGGTTGCGGTCCTTCATGCCCTTGTCGCACACGATCGGCAGGCCGCCGACCATCCGGGCGAGGAACGCCGCGGGCGCCGGCGAGGTGACCGTCACCGTGCCGGCCGCGTCGTCCGCCTTCGCGGTCGCGCCGGCCGGGACGAACGCCCCGATCCGCGACGACCCGTTCTTCGGGTCGCCGACGAAGTTGATGTTGTCGGCGACCACGGTCGCGGTGAGCGGGCTGCCGTTGGCGCACTTGACGTCCTTGCGCAGCGTGTACGTCGCGGACGTCGTCGTGCCCTGCCAGGTCTGCGCCAGCCCGGCGACCTCGTTGCCGCCCGGGTCGATGCTGATCAGGGAGTCGTACATGAACCGGCCGACGAGCATCGCGACCGACAGGGACGTGAGGTGGGGGTCGAGCGTGCCGGGGTCGGCGCCGAGCACCATGGTGAACGTCTTGCCGTCGGCGAGCTGCTGATCGCCGGTGGTCCCGGTGCCGTTGCCGCCGCACGCGCCGAGGAGGAGCGCGAGACCACCGACTGCGGCGGTGATCCGGACAGATCTCATGGATGCCTCCGCTACTGGTTCGTGGGGACGCGACGGATCGCGCGGCCGCTGTGGACGTACAGGGAGTGACCGGTCCCGTCGTCGCCGACGAAGACGTAGGGGATGTGGACGCCGAGCGTGGCCTTGAGCGGGACGAACCGGTCGCCGGACAGATGGACCAGCTCGGTCCGCTCGACCTGGCCGCCGAGCTGCGCCATGAGCCCCTTGGGCCGCTGCTCGACCCAGAGCCGTCCGTCGCCGTCGCGCTCCACGACGAGCTCGGCCACGTCGCACGAGTACGTGCCGAGGTGGCGCTCGACGTCGACGGTCTCCGGCTCCTCCGGCGGCGCCGGCAGCGGCGGCATCTGCACGCCGGCCAGGTCCCGCAGCACCTTCGTGAAGATCTCGCTGTACAGCGCGAACGGATTGCCGCCGTTGCTGAGCAGCGCGACCGCGACGTCCCGCCCGGGCACCACGCGCAGCATCGCCGCCTGGCCGATCGTGTTGCCGTCGTGCCCGATCACCGGGCCGCCGGGCCAGTCGAACACCTCCCAGCCGAGCCCCCACGCGTCGCCCATCAGGCCGAGCTCTGGCAGGGTCACCTGGGGCTGCCGCATCGCCGCCGCGCTGTCGGCGCCGAGCACCTGGGTGCCGTCGGCCGCCTTGCCGCCGTCGAGGTGCATCCGCGCGAAGGCGACCAGGTCGCGGGCCCGCATCGTGAGCATCGACCCGGCCGGGGCGTTGGACCGGGCCAGGGCCCAGATCGGCGCCGGCACCGGGTCGGCGTCCGGCCCGGGCTGGATGTGCCCGACCGCGGCCCGGAAGAGGATCGCCTCGTCGGCGCCGTTGGCGGCGTGGGTGAGCCCGAGCGGCCCGAACAGGTGCTCGCGGACGCAGGCGTCGAACGGCTTGCCGCGCAGCACCTCGACGACCCGGCCGAGCACGCAGTACCCGGCGTTGTTGTAGGAGAACATGCTGCCGGGCGGGAACAGCTGGGGCGTGGCGGCGAGCGTCGCGACGTACTTCTCGACGCAGTCGTCGCCCTTGCCGGTGTCGGTGAAGATGTCGCCCTCGAAGCCGGCCGTGTGGCTCAGCAGCTGCCGCACCGTGATCGCGGCGGCCGCCGCTTCGTCGGCGATGGCGAACTGCGGCACGTACTGCCGGACGGGCGCGTCGAGGTCGAGCGCGCCCTCGTCGGCCAGCTGCATCACGAGCGTGGCCGTCCACACCTTGGTGATGGACCCGACCTGGAACACCGAGTCGGCGGTGGCCTCCACCCCGGTCGCCAGGCTCAGAACGCCGGCCGCGACGTCGATGACGTCACCGCCGACCGAGACCGCCACCGCAGCGGCGGGCACCTTGTACTCGACGAGCAACGCGGGCAACCGCTCGCGCAGCCAGTGATGGATGTCATCCAGTTCCGACATGCGGCAACCCTAGGTTCACGCTCCCGACCGGTGTTCGTCCAAGACGACAACTCCGGTGCCGCCAGTTCGTACCGGCGGACAGTCCGGCGCTTATTTCGCGTCTTGACATAAGGGGTCGGATCGATGGATGGTTCGGGGCGACCGTCGACACGGGGGTGTCCGAATGATCACGATCATCCGCGCGCAGCTGCGTTTCCGCCTGGGCCGGCAGGTCGCCACGCTCGCCGCGGTGACCGTGGCGGTGGCCAGCTTCGCGCTGCTGGTGTCGGCGTCGCAAGGGTCGCGGGTGCGGGTCGGCGGCACGGTCCAGGCCAACTACCGGCCCGTGTACGACATCCTGGTCCGCCCGCCCGCCGCCGTCGACACCGGGGAACAGGCCGGCGGGCTGGTGCGCACCGACCGGGTCACCTCGACCTACGGCGGCATCACCGAGGCGCAGTGGAAGCGGATCCTGGACCTGCCCGGGGTCGCGGTGGCCGCACCCGTGGCGATGGCCGGCTACGTCATGCAGACGGCGGCCGTCACCGTCGACCTCACCGACCACGTCGCCGCCGGCGGGCAGCGGCAGGTGCTGCGGGTGCGTCCGGTCTTCACCGGCGACCGCGGGCTGTCGAGCATCGCCGACGGACCGAAGTACCTCTACGCCACCAGGAACGCCCTCGAGTTCCTGCCGGGTGAGCCGATGGTCGAGGGCAAGATGTACGACAGCTCGCAGCTGCCGAGACCGCCGGCGGTCCACGAGCACGGCGCCGGTGGGGTGACCGAGGTGTGCGAGCCGCTGACCGGCTACTTCGACGGCGTCGACCCGCTCGCGCCGCGGGACCGCACCGAGGCGGTGTGCTGGTCCAGCGATCCGGCGTCGAGCATCGAGCAGACCCCGCACCCGCAGCTGCGGGTGCTGTTCCCGATCCCGCTGCTGCTGGCCGCGGTCGACCCGGTGCAGGAGGCGAAGCTCGACGGCCTCGACGCCGCCGTGGTGCGGGGCGGCTACTTCACGCCCGGCGACACCGCGCCGGGCATCCCGGTGCTCGCCTCCGGCAGCCTCGACCTGGACCAGCAGCTGCGCCTGGAGATCGAGCGCGTCGACGGCGACGCGGCGGACAAGACCGGTGCCGGGATGCGACTGGACAACGCGGTCGACTACTACGCCACCCAGCCGGCCACCCCGATCGGCGCGCGGGCCTACAGCGCCCAGGACGTGTATCCGGACCTGCTCCGGTCGCTCACCGGCACCGTCCCCGTGGGCGACTGGTGGACGACCAGCCCGATGACGCTGTCTGGCGGCACCGCCGGCGTGCTGCCCTACACCGGCGTCGAGTGGGGGCAGCACGCGCACGACAGGCCGGCCGGCAGGCCGCTGCCGGTGGGCCTGGCCGACGACCCGGTCCGCACCGTCGTCATGCACGGACCGTCGGACCCCAGGGGCGGGACGTTCCTGCGCGGCGTCGGCGTGTACGACCCGGCCGTGCTCGCCGCCGGTCCGGCGCTGTCCCGGCCGCCCTTCGACCTGTGGGCCGTGCCCGGGGCGACCGGCGCCGACGACGCGGCGCGCGCCGCGCTCGGCGACCGGCCGTTGCTGGCCGGCACCGGCTTCGCGGGCCCGCTCGGGCAGCGGCCGCACCTGCTCACCACGCTCTCGGCGCTGCCGGCGTTGCAGCGGGCGCCGTACGACAACCTCGACCCGGCGCACGGCGTCAACGCCGACGCCCCGATCTCGATGGTCCGGGTCCGGGTCGCCGGCACCGTCGGCATGGACGCGTTCTCCCAGGAACGGGTCCGGGCCGTCGCGGACCAGATCCATCTCGCCACCGGCCTGCGGGTCGACCTCACCATCGGATCCTCCGCGGCGGCGGTGCCGCTGCGCCTGCCCGCCGGAAGGTTCGGCCGCCCCGCGCTCGCCGTCCGCGACACCTGGCTGAAGCTCGGGGTCGCCACGACGATCGTGTCCGCGATCGACCGCAAGTCGCTGGTCCTGTCGATACTCGTCCTGATCGCCTGCGGCCTCGCGGTCGGCAACGCGACCGGCGCCGCGGTCCGCGGCAGGACCACCGAGCTGGGCGTGCTCGCCTGCGTCGGCTGGCCCCGCCGTCGGCTGTTCGCCCTGGTCGCGGGGGAGGCGTGCGCGGTCGGCGCGGTCGCCGGCCTGCTGGGCGCGATCCTGGCCCTCGCGTTGTCCCCGGCGCTCGGGGCCACGCTGAGCGCCGGGCACGCGCTCGTGGCGGTCCCGGCGGCGCTGCTGCTGAGCCTGCTGGCGTCGCTGCCTCCCGCGTGGCGGGCCACCCGCGCCGACCCGGCCGCCGCCGTGCGCCCCCCGGTCGTGGCCGTGCGGCGCCGCCGGGTGCCGCGCCGGGTCGGCGGCCTCGCCATCGGCAACGTCCTGCGCGCACCCGGCCGCACCGCCGTCGGCGCGTCGAGCCTCGCGATCGGCGTGGCGTCGCTGACCCTGCTGGTGATCATCAACCTCACCTTCCGTGGCAGCGTCTCCGGCACGGTCCTGGGCGACGCCGTCACCGTGCAGGTGCAGACCACGGACTACGTCGCGGCGGTCCTCACCACCCTGCTGGGTGCCGGCACGGTCGCCGACGTCCTCTATGTCGGCATCCGGGAGCGGGCCGCCGAGTTCGCCCTGCTCGGCGCGGTGGGCTGGGCGGACCCGGCGCTCGCCCGCCTCGCCGCGTACGAGGCGGTGGCGCTCGGCGTCCTGGGCGCGACCACGGGCGCCGGCGCGGCGCTCGGCACCGCCGCCCTGCTCAGCTCCGACCTCACCGTCACCTCGTTCGCGGTGGCCGCCGCCGCGGCGGTCGCCGGGACACTCCTGGCGGTGGCGGCCGCGATCCTGCCGGTCAGGTCGCTGCGCACCCTGCCGGCCGCCCGCCTGCTCGCCGAAGGCTGAATCCGGGACCGCGCGCCTTCTTCGCCGCCGTGGCGGAGGGCCGGTCGTCCCGGTTTCCTCGGCCCGCCTGGGGCATCACCTTTCGACCACCCGGACGGGTGCCGGCCGGACCCGCGCGCCGATTGACGACTGTAACTTTCGCGGCCCGGTGCAGGCGGACGGCGGTGCGGCGACGGCTTCGTTGCCCAGCGTGAGCGGATGATCGTAGCGTCCGCCCATCATCATGTCGTTGGGAGACAGGTACATGGGCGAATCTCGGATCGGCCGGCCGCGCGTTCGGCGGCGGCCCTTGTTCAGCATCGCCGCCGCCGCGGTGGCGAGCGTCGTCGGCGCCGTCCTGGCGGTCGCGTTCACGGCCGGCCCGGCCGCGGCGGCTCCGCCGGTCGCCAGTGTCGGCGCCGGTTACGGGCAGACGTGCGCGGTCGGCACCGACGCGACGCTGTGGTGCTGGGGCAGCAACTGGAGCGGCGAGGTCGGTGACGGCACCAACACGACGCGGACCACGCCGACCCGGGTCGGGACCGCGACGAACTGGTCCCGCATCGAGGCCGGCAGCAACTACGCGTGCGCGACCAAGACCGACGGCACGCTGTGGTGCTGGGGCGGCAACCGCCGGGGCCAGCTCGGCGACGGCAGCATCACCAACCGGAACGCCCCCGTGCAGGTCGGCACCGCGACCACCTGGGCCAACGTCAGCGCCGGTGACAGCCACACCTGCGGTGTGCGGACCGACGGCTCGCTGTGGTGCTGGGGCTTCAACCGGCTCGGGCAGCTGGGCCTGGGCACCGCCGACTACTACGTGACCGCGCCGGTGCGGGTCGGCACGGCGAGCAACTGGGCGAGCGTCACGGCTGGCTACGCGCACACCTGCGGGACGCGGACCGACGGCACCCTGTGGTGCTGGGGCGACAGCTCCAGCGGGCAGATCGGCACGGGCTCGCTGAGCTACTCGACGACGCCGGCGCAGGTCGGCACCGCGACCACGTGGAGCAGCGCGACGGCTGGCTTCCTGCACACCTGCGGCGTCCGCACCGACCGGACCCTGTGGTGCTGGGGCAACAACGGCTACGGCCAGCTCGGCGCGAGCGGCCCGCTGCAGAGCGCGCCGGTGCAGGTCGGCAGCGTCACCACCTGGAACGCGGTCAACGCCGGCTACGACTCCTCGTGCGCGAGCCGCACCGACGGCAGCCTCTGGTGCTGGGGCAACAACATGGCCGGCGGGCTCGGTGACGGCACGACGACCAGCCGGTCCACCCCGACGCGGGTCGGCACCGCCACGACCTGGACGACCGGGCTCGTCGCCGGCTACCACAGCTGCGGCGTGCGCACCGACGGCGGGCTGTGGTGCTGGGGGTACAACGGGAACTCGCAGCTCGGTGACGGCACCGCCACCGACAGGTCGACCCCGGCGCAGGTGAACCTCCCCGGCTGACCGCCGGCCGGGCGTGCCCGCCTTCACTCGTGGGCGGGCACGCCCGGCGTCACCGTGTCGCCGGAAGCTACATCGGCGGCAGCACGTAGGTCGCGTACGCGGAGACGTTGCCGACCTTGTCCCGGGCGCGGACGGCGTACGTCGTGGCCGCGTTCGCGAAGTGCGGGACGGACTGGTAGAGCTGCGTCGTGGTGATGTACGGCCGGCCGTTGACGGTGACCTCGTAGCCGGTGACGCCGAAGTTGTCCGTCGACGCCGACCACCGCAGCGTCACTCCGGTGCCGACCCCGGGCCACGTCGCCCGCGTCGCGACCATGTTGCCCGGGACCGTCGGCGCCTGGGTGTCGGTCAGGACGGTGTAGGTGCAGGGGTTGCCGTCGACGCGGCAGTTCGTGAGGTCGCCGGTGCCGAGGACGGCGAAGCCGGTCTCGAAGCGGACGCCCGCGGTCTGCGGCGACGCGGCGTAGAACTGCGCGACCCAGTGGTTGCCGGTGCGGGTGAAGGGCAGGCTGCCGAACGGGGTGACGCTCGAGCCCTCGGGCAGGTCGAACTCGAGGCGGAACGACGTGGTCGGCGCGCTGGTGGTGTACAGGACGGTGACTGTCACCCCGTAGGTCGGCGATCCGGCGGGGGAGGCTGCCGGACCAGGGTGCCCGTCCCGGCGTAGGCGGGCGACGTGACGAACAGGCTCGCCACGGCCCCGAGCAGCGCGGTGACGGCGACCGCGGCCCCTCGGGCGGTAAAGCGCGATGAAGTCATGGCCATAGATGTATCGAGATATCGACGGCCGTGACAGTGTCCGATCGGGCAGTCCCCGGCAGAGCATTTGAACCAGAATGCGGCCGACCCGGACAATAGCCAGGTGCGGGCCGGCCGCATCGCCCGGCCGGGTCAGCCGCGCAGCGTCCGGTCCAGCCGGCGGACGGCGACGAGCAGCGCGGCGAGGCCCAGCACCGTGAGGTAGACGATCGCGATCAGCGCGTGCCGCCAGCCGGTGCCGAGGAAGCAGGCCCGGACCAGTTCGATGCTGTGGTACAGCGGCAGCGCCTCAACCAGCCACCGCACCGGCCGGGGGTACACCGACAGCGGGAAGAACGTGGTGGAGAACAGGAACATCGGCAGCATCACCAGCTGGATCAGCTGCGTGTCCTGCCAGCTGCGCAACAGGGTGACCACGACCAGGCCGAGCGACGCGAAGGTCGCGCCGATGAGCAGGGCGGCCGGGACGACCAGCAGCGCGGTCCAGGTGCCGGTCAGGCCGATGAGGCTCACCGCGACCAGGAACGTGGTGGACACGAGCGTCCCGCGCAGCAGCGCCCAGGTGACCTCGCCCAGCGCCACGGCGCGGCTGGACATCGGCGTGGTGAGGATGGCCTGGTAGGTCTTCTCGGTGGCGAGCTTCGCGTACATGTTGAACGTGGTCTCGTTCATGGCGCCGTTCATGGCCGCGGTGGCCAGCAGGGCCGGCGCCACGAAGCTGGGGAAGTCGACGGCGGTGCCGGCGAGGCCGGTCACGGTGCCGACGAGGACGCCGATGCCGACCCCGAAGGCCAGCAGGTACATCATCGGCTCGAAGATCTCGGCCAGCAGCACCGGCCAGGTGTGCCGGTAGATGAGCAGGTTGCGCTCCACCATGGTGAACGCCCGGCCGGGACGCAGCGCCGTGTCAGACATACAGCTGCCTCCGGTAGTTGCGCCGGGCGAGGACGACGCCGGCGACGGTGAGCGCGGCGAGGTACGCCACGTGGACGAGCGTCAGTGGCAGGGTCGCGGTGCCGAGCGCGACGCCGCGGGCGAGGTCGATGCCGTGCCACAGCGGCGTCACCCAGGCGACCGGCTGGAGCCACCCGGGCAGCTGCTCGATGGGGAAGAACGTGCCGGAGAACATGTACAGCGGCAGGATCACGAAGCGGAACATCATGTTCAGCTGCGCGGGGCGGCTGACGGTCACCGCCCAGGCCGCCGCGGGCGCGCCGAACGACACGGCGACGAGGACGGCGATGGGGACCAGCAGCGCGCCGCGGGCGGGATCCACGGCACCGAAGCACGCGCACACCGCGATGAACAGGATCGCGTTCTGCGCCGCGCGCAGCAGCCAGTACAGCAGGTGGCCGTGGAAGATGTCGGCGGGACGCAACGGGGCGGTCGCCGCCGACCGGTAGTTGCCGGTCGGCCGGGTGCTCTGGAAGACCGGGCCGGCCGCCTCGAGGAAGGCCGTCTGCATGACGGCGGCGATGAGCAGCCCGGGCACGATGAACTCGGCGTAGGTGTGCCCGTGCAGCTGCGGGTCGGCCCGGGCGTCGATGAGCTTCCCGAGGCCCAGCCCGAGGGCGATCATGAAGAACAGCGGGTTGACGACGCTGATCACGATGCTGCCGCGCCAGGTACGGCGGTAGCGCAACAGCCAGTAGGTGAGGGCGTGCAAGGCGGTGGTCATCGCGGAGATCCCCGTCAGTCGATGAGTGAGCGGCCGGTGAGGGTGAGGAAGACGTCCTCCAGCGTCGAGCGCCGCACGATGGCCGCAGCCGGGCGCACGCCCCTGGCGTGGACCGCGGCCAGGGTCGACTCGCCGTCGTCGGTGTACAGCACCAGCCGGTCCGGCAGCACCTCCAACCGGTCGGTGACCCCGGCGCACTTGTCGATCATCGGCTGCCGCTCGTGGGTGGCGAACCGCAGCTCGAGCACCTCGCGGGTGCTGTAGCGCCCGATGAGGTCGGCGGGGGAGCCCTCGGCGACGATCGTCCCGGCGTCCATCACCACCAGGCGGTCGCACAGCTGCTCGGCCTCGTCCATGTAGTGCGTGGTGAGCAGCAGCGTGACGCCGTCCTCCTTGAGCTGGAACAGCCGCTCCCACAGCAGGTGGCGCGCCTGCGGGTCCAGGCCCGTGGTCGGCTCGTCGAGCAGCAGGATCTCCGGCTGGTTGATCAGCGCCCGGGCGATGGTGAGCCGCCGTCGCATGCCGCCGGAGAGGGTGGCGACGGCCTGGGTGCCCTTGTCCTCGAGCCGGCTGAACTCCAGCAACTGGTCGCAGCGCTCGCGCAGGGCCTTCCACGCAATGCCGAAGTAGCGGCCGTAGATGAGCAGGTTCTCCCGGACGGTGAGCTCGGTGTCGAGGGTGTCGTCCTGCGGCACCACGCCGAGTCGGGCGCGGATCAGCCGGCCGTCGCGGGCGGCGTCCATGCCGAGGATGCGCAGTGTGCCGCCGGAGACCGGGGAGACGCAGGCGATCATCCGCATGGTCGAGGACTTGCCGGCGCCGTTGGCACCCAGGACGCCGAAGGCCTCACCCGCGCGGACCTCGAAGTCGATCCCGCGGACCGCGGTGTACGGCTCCCCGCCGGAGCGGCTGTCGTAGGTCTTCGTCAGGCCCCGGGCCTCGATGAGTGGCGCAGTGGTCATGATCGTAAACCTAGTCGGCGAAGTCGAAAATTTACAACGCATTACCACGTTTCGAGCAAGCTCTTGTCGACCCGATTGCGGCACCGGTCCCGGCCCCCTGTCGGTGCGCCGGGCGTTGTCCGCGCCGCAGTTGGTCAACGCCGACACCCGCGCCCGGATCCAGGAGATCTCCGGTGTGCTCGGCCACCAGCCCAACCGCGCGGCCCGCGGGCTGATCACCGGCCGAACGTCGCCACCGGCGACTACCACCGCAGCGTCTACTTCCGCTGCACACCCTGACCCGAGACGGAAAGCGCATCGGAAGTCCCGCACGCGCCCGCAGTTCTCCGAATCGCGGCCGCGTGCGCTGGGCCGTCCGCCTGCGGTGCCGCTGTCCGTCAGGACGTCATGAGCGGTCTGCCCGTGGCCCGCGGACACAGTTTGGTGGAGGAACCCGTGACAGACCTCGGCAGCCGTGACCTGGACCCGGCAGCCCCGCGGCCGGCACCACGGCCTGCCGCCGCCAGCAGGCCGGCGGCCGCCGGTGCGGTGGCGCCGCTGGAGGGGCACAACCGGATCCTGATGCTCGCCGCGAACCCGGCAGCCACCCCACGGCTCGCCCTGGACGAGGAGGCCCGGGAGATCGACGAGAAGCTTCGACTGTCCGGAGGCCGCGACACCTTCGAGTTCATCACCCGCTGGGCGGTACGCCCGGCGGACCTGCTCCAGCACCTCAACCAGCTCCGCCCGCAGATCGTGCATTTCAGTGGCCACGGCACCGCGAACGGCGAGATCGTCCTGTCGACCGGCACCGGCGGTGAGCACCGTGTCAGCCCGGAGGCACTGGCCGGACTGTTCAGGACCATGAAGGACGACGTCCGGATCGTCGTGCTCAACGCCTGCTACTCCGCTGCCCAGGCAGAGGCGATCGGCCGCCACATCGACTACATCGTCGGCATGACCGCGCCCATCGACGACCGCTCCGCCGCCGTCTTCGCCGCCGCGTTCTACTCGGCCCTCGGCTTCCGTCGCACCGTCGAGGAGGCATTCGATCAGGCGACCGCGGCGCTGATGCTGCACGGACTGCCGGACCACGCCGTCCCCCAACTCATTGTCCGGCCCGGGGCCGAGACCGCGGCTCGGATCGGCGCCGGGCCGGCCACGGTCGAAGACCTCTTCTCACCGCTGCCCGCGCCCGTGACGATCGCCTGGCGCTCGGATTTCGACCAGGGGCTGCACCGCGGCACATACACTGATCCGGCGGTCGAGCTCCACGTCGTCCCCCTGGGCGCACCTCCGCTGTCGGCACGGGTCCATGCCGGCCTCGTCGATTCGCTGCCCGCACGCATCCGGGCCGCCGCCGCCGTTCCCGCAACGGAGGCGGTAAAGCTCACGCGCGACACCGCGGGTGCGACCGTGCCCTTCGATCCGCCGAGGCTGCGCTGGAACGAGGCGCGGGCGCCGCAACTGCAGGGCATCCGCCTCGCTGCCGACGGTCAGGTGTCGATCTGGTCGACGCTGCCCTGCGATTCGATGGGCGCCGTCCTGGACCGCGATCATCTTCCCGCGCAGATCGCTGACCTGCTCCGCCTGATCGGCCGGCTGGAACTGCTGGGTGCCGCACACATGGCTGTCGCGGCCGGTGTGCAGTCGACGCTGATGCTCTCGATCGACAGCGTCGACCGGCTGCCCCGACGGCAGGCGAGCACGTTGTACCAGTCCGACAAGCCGATCCGCGTCGAGCCCGACGAACGCATCTCCGCCGCGGCGCTGGCCGACAGCGCTCCAGAGGTCGCGCGGGCACTGTCCAGGGCGATCCTCGACGCCGCCGCAGCACGGTAGGACCCGATGTCGCTGAGGACGGTCCGATGACGCGGTGAGCGGCCGTGACGGGGTACGGCACTCGTGCCTGACCTGTCACGGGCCGGGGGCGCTGTCCAGGGTGCGTCCGCTCCCAGGTTCCGGTGGAGCGGACGCACCCGGAGACGCGCCGGTGGCTATGCCGGGAGCTGGTCGAACTGTTCCCAGCCGCCGATCGCCGTGCGGTTGGCGATCAGGGCGGCGGCGCCCGCGTTCTCCGCGCACACGTAGCGGTTGTTGACCGTGGCGAGGAGGCTGACGGTGCCGTTGCTGTTGCGGATCAGGGTGAACGTCTCCCAGGGGCCGGCGGCGGTACGGTTGGCGATCAGCGCGGCGGCGCCGGCGTTCTCCGCGCAGACCAGGCGGCTGTTGACCCTGGCGCGCAGCGCGATGTTGCCGCCGCCGAGGTCGAGGACCTCGAAGCGTTCCGCGTTGCCGACCGCGGTGGCGGAGGCGATCAGCGCGGAGTTGCCGCTGTTGGGTGCGGAGACGTAGCGGTTGTTCGCCCGGGACCGGAACGCGAAGGCGGTGCCGGTCGGCGGGGTCGAGGGCCCGCCGGCGACCGGCTGGGTCGGCCGGGTCGGGGTCAGCGGCGTCTCGCGTTTGAACATGCGGCCGCCGTCGGCGGTGAGCCGCAGGTAGTAGTCCGCCGAGCAGGCCACGCCGTCGGCGTCGAGGGCGGGGTGGCCGAAGTTCGCCGGCTGCATCGAGGCGTTCTCGGCGGTCTTCGCGATCTGGTTGCCCTCGTTGAACTCGTCGAACATCGACACGTACAGGCCCTGCGCGCCGAGCCGGGTCATGTTGTAGATGTGCCGCCAGTAGAAGTCGCCGTGGGCGCGGGCGCCGGCGGACAGGTCGCCGGGCATGACGCACGGCTGGTAGTCGATGCCGCGGGCGTTGCAGTCGGCCTGGTCGCCGAGGTTGACGTTGTTGTAGTAGGAGTCGAGGCCGGCGACGTCGCCGGTGCGGCCGACCATCCACGGCGAGATCATGTTGAACGCGTGGTACACGTCGAGGAAGCCGGGTCGCGAGTCGTTGACGCCGGTGCGCCACCAGGTCGGCACGCCGCCGATGACGTAGCAGCCCTGGGCCTTGAACCAGTTGATGACGTCCAGGCACGGGCCGGGTGCGAACGGGCGGCCGGGGTCGTTGAAGCCGAAGCCCCAGATGCAGACCACCGGCTTGCCGTTCTGCCGGGCGTACGCCGGCGACGCGGTGTAGGCCGACATCTTCGTCGTCCAGTCGGTCTTGATCTGCGACTGCATGTTGGTCCAGCTGGTGACGTCGTACATGATGTAGAACTTGCGGCCGAAGGCCTCCGCGGCGCTGCGGACCTTGACCGTCATGGCGTCGCGCATGGGACCTTCGCCGCCGACCGGGTTGAACCGTTGCAGCGCGGCGGTGTCGCAGCCGTAGTCGCGCATCCACTTGAAGTGGGTGTCGACGGTCTGCTGGTCGTAGGACGAGAACAGCTTGGCGGGCTGTCCGTTGCCCAGGTTCGCGTACGCGGTCGGGTAGCTCTTGGTGAACTCGCGCATGTCCGGCCACGACACGAGCGTCGTGTTGCCCGGCGACGGCGGCTGGCTGCCGTTGGCGCTGTAGTGCCACCACTGGTTGATCGGTGACCCGTCGCCGAGGCAGGCGAACCACCCCTGGTAGCCGACGGAGATCTTCCCGACCACGTCGCCGGGCGGGCTGGCGGCCTCGGCGGTGCCGGCGACGTACGCGGTGGCACCGAGACCGGCGGCGGCCAGTCCGGAGGCCAGGACCTGGCGTCTGGTGATGCTCATCGAATGTCCTTCAGACACATGGGAGCGCGCCGACGCAACCTGGTGTAACGGCATTCCGCGATGAGGGTGTCCGGAATTGCCGTCTTCGGTTGGACTTTTGCAAGAAGAATACTGATTTGTCAATACGTTGCTGTCCCGAGCATCTGGCCGCGGGTGAGGGCGCGCTGGGCGATGACGAAGACGGCGACCACCGGGGCGACCGTGACGAGGGTGGCGACGGCCAGCTGCGGCGCGTAGAGCCGTACGTCGAGCCCGGCGGCGTTGGTCGGGTCGAAGAGCGGGCTGGAGGAGACCAGCTGCGGCAGTCCGACCGAGATCGTGGTGTCCGACGACAGCGGCAGCAGGACCAGCGGCAGGAAGAAGTTGGTCCAGTTCGCCACGAAGCTGAAGAAGCCGACCAGGGCCACCGCCGGCTTCGCGGCGGGCAGCGCGACCAGGCGGAAGATGTCGGTCTCCGACAGCCCGTCGATGCGGGCCGCCTCGAGGACCGGCGCGGGGAGCGTCGTGCGGAAGTGGATGTACGTGAGGTAGACGCCGAACGGGTAGAAGCCCATGAGCAGCGCGACGACCCAGATGTTGTTCACCGCCCCGGCCGCGCTCACCTCCAGGTACAGCGGGATCACCAGCACGGTGTTGGGCACGACCATCGTCAGCAGCGTGCAGAAGCGCAGCAGCCGGCGGCCCGGGAAGCGCAGCCGGGCGAGCGCGTAGCCGGCCGGCACGCCGACGACGACGGCGACGAGCGCGCCGCCGGTGGCCACGATCAGCGAGTTGCCGAGCCAGCTCAGCACGACCCCGTCGTTGAAGCGCAGCACCGTCTGCCAGCTGTCGCGGGCGTTGCCCAGGGACAGGCCGGTGGGGCCGGTGCCGTCGTCGCGGCGCAGCCCGACCAGCGCGAACGCGGCGACGGGGTAGGCGAACCCGGCCGCGACGAGCAGCAGTGTCAGGATCCGGCCGGCGCGGCCGAGGTGTACGGGCATCGTAGGTCACCGTTCGTCGTCGAAGAGGCCGCTGCGGCGCACGACCAGCAGGCCGACGCCGAGCGTCACGGCCAGCAGGATCACCGACATCGCGGCGGCCATCGGGGTGTCGAGGATCTGGTACGCGTAGGAGAACCCGAGCTGGTTCGGCGTCCACTGCGGGGCGATCAGCCCGTGCGTGACCTGGCTCAGGACCTGCGGCTCGAGGAACAGCTGGAAGCCGTAGGCGAGGTTGAGCAGCGCGAGGTAGCCCAGCCAGGGCCGGATCATCGGCAGCTTGACCCGCCACGCGATGCCCCAGGCGCCCGCGCCGTCCAGCCGCGCCGCCTCCAGCAGGTCCGCGGAGATGCTGTTCAGCCCGCCGGTGAGCACCACGACCCAGGTGCCGGCGCCCTGGAAGAAGAGCATGGCGGCCAGGATGTACGGCAGGTTCCCGGGCTGGGCGACCTCGCCCAGCGTGTGGTGGCCGAAGCCGTGCCAGAGGAACGCGACCGGGCTCTGCCCGGGGTCGAGCAGGAACAGCCAGAGCATGAAGTTGGCGACGCCGGTGAGGGCGCCGGGCAGGTAGTAGACGAAACGCATCGTGCTGCCGAAGCGGCCGGGGCTCGCGTCGACGAGCAGGGCGAGGCCGACGACGCCGAGCAGCATCAGCGGCAGCCAGATGAGCATGGTGAGCGCCACGTTGCCGAAGGTCTCGGCGAAGCGGAGGTCCGTGACCACCCGCCGGTAGCTGCTGAGCCCGCCGAAGCCGGTCTCCGACTCGTTCTGCAGGCTCTTGACCAGGGCGTACCCGGCAGGTACGAGGCCGCCGACGAGCAGCAGTGCGACGTACGGCAGGACGAGGACCGCGGCGGCGCGGCGGCCCATCCTGCCGGCCCGCCCGGTCCTGCCGGGCCGGCCGGTCCTCCGCGGTGGCTGGGGCGGCGGCGGGACGGCCGCGTGCACCGGCGCGTAGATCTGGCTGCTGCTCCTGTACGTCGACACGGGCGGACTCGATTCAGGCGCTGTCGTGGACGGTGTAGCCGAACGAGCGGGCCTCCCCGACGAGCCGTTCGCCGAAGACGGTCCAGGCGTGGGAGAAGGAGCGCCCCGAGGTGAGCGCCGGGGTGACGGTGTGCGTCCACACGGTGCCGGTGTTGTACCGCGTGTAGTCGCGCTCGGGCCGCACGATGGTGCTCGCCCGGACGAACGCCGCGGCGGCGGCGTCGAAGTCGGCGAGGTACTTCGCCTCGCGCTGCCGGTCCAGCCACGGCTGCTGCAGCGCGGTGACCCCGGGCAGCCCGACGCTGAGCTGGACCTGCCAGCGCGGGTCGGCGGCGACGAACCGGGCGAACGTCAGCGTGTTCGCCAGCTGGGTGCCCTTGATGTGCCGGGAGAACCCCCACAGGCCGCCGCCCTCGGAGCTGGTGTGCGGCGTGTCGTCCGTGGACCAGCGCAGCGGCGCGGCCGCGGCGATGCGGCCCGGCGGGACCTTCCACGTGTCGCGGAACAGGAAGCTGCCCCACCACACCGCGCCCGGGCTCATGACGAGGCGTTTGCCGAGGTCGGCGGCCTCGGGGGAGAAGATGCCGGCCGGGGCGACCGCGCGGGCGGCGACGAGCCGGTCGAGCAGGTCGCGGACGCGCAGGCAGCGCGGGTCGCCGAGGTCGATGTGCACCTGCCGCTCGCCGAGCCGGTGGTTCGTCGGGCAGCCGCTCGCCCACAGGTAGCGGTCGGGTGCGTAGGCGTCGCCGAGGAAGCCGGTGACGTAGCCGGGGTGCTCGGCGGCGATGCGCACGCTGAGCTCGCCGTACTCCTCCCAGGTGGCGGGCGGCCGGTAGCCCCAGGCGGCCATCAGCTGCTTGTCGTACCACAGCACGTCGGGTGCCGCGTCGTTGCGCAGGCAGCGGAACAGCCCGTCGATGCGGCACTGCGAGATGGAGCTCGGCGCATACCCGGCGATGACGTCGGCCAGGTCCTCCGTCAGGTCCCGGACGTAGTTGATCTTCGAGTTGGCGGCCCAGGCGATGTCGTCGTTGGACGGGAAGAAGATCGCGTCCGGCCATCCGGTGCCGGCCTGGTTGAACAGCACGAACTTCTGCTGCAGCTCGGTGCTGCCGACGTTGCCGTTGATGGTCGTCACCTCGACCGGGATCTCGGGGTGCGCCTGCTGGAAGGCGCTCACCGCGGGCAGCCGGGGCGGGTCGACCCACACCGTGATGCGCCCGCCCGAGTCGGTCGCGTCGTCGGCGGTGCCGGTGCCCTCCGGGCCCTTGCAGGCGGCGGGACCCATCAGCGCGAGCACCGCGAGCGTCGTGACGGCGGCACGTGTACCGCAGTGGATCATCGCGGCTCCTCACCGAAGCCATCGGATGTCTAGTGGAATGACGGTGGGATTAGACATGGGAGGTCTCTCGCTGTCAACCCGGACAAACCACGTCCTCGATCACGCATGTCCGAAAGACATCCTATGAATATGCCGATTCGGGGGAGACGCGGTTCGACATCCGGTGCTAGTGTCCGTCGCCAATAGATCGGATCAATGCCCGCCACCGTGGGGATTGATCCGCGCGGCGGACGGAAGTGTGTGCATGACGACGATCACCGCAGTACGGATCCACGACGTGCGGTTCCCGACGTCGCTGAGGCTCGACGGGTCGGACGCGATGAACCGGGACGCCGACTACTCGGCCGCCTATGTGGTGCTGGAGACCGACACCCCCGGGCTCGCCGGGCACGGCTTTACCTTCACCATCGGCCGCGGCACCGACCTGGTCGCCGAGGCGGTGCGGCAGCGCGCCCAGCCGCTGCTCGGCCGCGACGCCGGCGAGCTGTGCCGCGACCTCGGCGCGGTCTACCGGGAGCTGGGCGCGGACTCGCAGCTGCGCTGGCTGGGGCCGGAGAAGGGGGTCGTGCACCTGGCGCTCGCCGCGGTGATGAACGCCGTGTGGGACCTGGCGGCGCGCCGGGCCGGAAAGCCGCTGTGGCTGCTGCTCGCCGAGATGTCACCCGAGGAGCTGGTCGCCGCGACCGACTTCCGGTACATCACCGACGCCCTGACGCCGGACGAGGCCCTCGCGATGCTGCGCGAGATGGCGCCGACCCGCACGCAGCGGATCGAGCGGCTGCGCGAGCTGGGCGGCTACCCCTGCTACACGACCAGCGCGGGCTGGCTCGGCTACGACGACGACAAGCTGCGCCGGCTGCTGAAGGAGGCGGTCGACGCAGGGTACCGGCACGTCAAGCTCAAGGTCGGGCTGGACCTCGCCGACGACGTACGACGGCTGCGGATCGCCCGTGAGGTCATCGGCTGGGACGCGGACCTGATGATCGACGCGAACCAGGTGTGGGACGTGCCGCAGGCGGTCGACTGGGTGGGCCGGCTGGCCGAGTTCCGTCCACTGTGGATCGAGGAGCCGACGAGCCCCGACGACGTCCTCGGGCACGCCGCGATCCGGCGGGCGGTGGCGCCGATCGGGGTCGCCACCGGCGAGCACGGCATGAACCGGGTGCTGTTCAAGCAGCTCTTCCAGGCCGGCGCGATCGACTACTGCCAGCTCGACTCGGCCCGGCTCGCCGGCGTCAACGAGATCCTCGCCGTCTACCTGATGGCGAAGAAGTTCGGCGTCCCGGTCTGCCCGCACGCCGGCGGTGTCGGGCTGTGCGAGCTCGTCCAGCACCTGTCGATCTTCGACTACGTCGCGGTGTCCGGATCCCTCGAAGGCCGGGTCACCGAATACGTCGACCACCTGCACGAGCACTTCACCGACCCGTGCGTGGTCGTGGACGGGCACTACGTGCTGCCGGACGCGCCGGGCTACAGCGCGCAGATGCGCGAGCGGTCGCTGCAGGAGTTCGGCTACCCCGGCGGCGGCTACTGGCAGACGCGCGGCCCCGCCACGGGAGCCTGACATGACCCTGCTGGAGGTGCGCGGCGCGAGCAAGAGCTTCCCCGGCGTCCAGGCCCTGGACGGCGTCGACCTGGAGCTGCGCCACGGCGAGGTCCTGGCGCTCGTCGGGGAGAACGGCGCCGGCAAGTCGACCCTCATGAAACTGCTGACCGGCATCGACCGGCCGGACGCCGGCACGTTCCGGCTCGACGGTGAGCAGTACACGCCGATGAGCCCGAGGCACGCGCAGGAGCTCGGCATCTCGATCATCCATCAGGAGCTCAACCTGATGCCGGACCTCACGGTCGCGCAGAACATCTTCATCGGCCGGGAGCCGCGCATCGGCGGGCTGCTGCTGTCGGAGCGGGCACTCAACCGGCGGACGGGCGAGCTGCTCGCCCGGCTCGGCCTGCCGCTGGAGCCCACCGACCTCGTCGGTGACCTGACGGTGGCGCGGCAGCAGATGGTCGAGATCGCGAAGGCGCTCAGCTTCGACGCGCGGGTGCTGGTCATGGACGAGCCGACCGCCGCGTTGAACGAGGTCGAGGTGGCCACCCTGTTCGGGCTCATCCGCCGGTTCGTCACACCGCGGACCGGCGTCATCTACATCTCGCACCGGATGCACGAGCTGGCCCAGATCACCGACCGGATCACGGTGCTGCGCGACGGGCGGTACGTCGACACCGTCGGCACCGCGTCGAGCACCGTCCCGCAGGTGATCTCGCTGATGGTCGGGCGGACGATCACCGGCGAGCAGCGGCCGCGGGGCGCCGTCGTCACCGGCGAACCGGTGCTGTCGGTGCGCGGGCTGCACACGAAGGCCCTGCTGCGCGACGTCAGCTTCGACGTGCGCCGCGGGGAGATCCTCGGGTTCGCCGGGCTCATGGGCGCCGGCCGCACCGAGGTCGCCCGGGCCCTCGTGGGCGCGGACCGCAAGGACGGCGGCACGGTCACGGTCCACGGGCGTGAGGTCGCCATCGCCAACCCGGCCGACGCGGCCCGGGCCGGGATCGGCTACCTGTCCGAGGACCGCAAACGCTACGGCGTCCTGCTCGGCCGCAACGTGCGGGACAACGTCGTGCTCGCCTCCATGCCCCGCTTCACCTCGCACCTCGGGCTCGTCGCCGACCGGATGATCGCCAGGACCGCCGCCGACCACGTCGCCAAGCTGCGCATCCGCACCCCGTCGACGGGCCAGCTGGTGCAGCACCTGTCCGGCGGCAACCAGCAGAAGACCGTCATCGCCAAGTGGCTCGTCCGCGACTGCGACGTCCTCATCTTCGACGAGCCGACCCGCGGCATCGACGTCGGCGCGAAGGACGAGATCTACGCGCTGCTCGACGAGCTCGCCGCGGCCGGCAAGGCGATCGTGATGATCTCCTCCGAGCTGCCCGAGATCCTGCGGATGTCGCACCGGATCGCGGTCATGTGCCAGGGCCGGATCACCGCCGTCATCGACAGTACCGACGCGACCCAGGAAAAGATCATGGACTTCGCCACCCGATTCAGCACCGAAGGAACGGTGACCTCGTGACCTCGATCCCTTTTCCCGCCAGGGTCCGGGGCTCTGTGCAGCAGCTGCTCGCCCTCGCCAGCCTGATCGCGATCCTGGTGTTCTTCTCCTTCGCCAGCCCGTACTTCTTCACGCCCAGCAACCTCGTCGGCATCCTCATGGCCGCCACGGTCACCGGGATCCTGGCCCTGGGCACCACGTTCGTCATCGTCTCCGGCGGCATCGACCTGTCCATCGGCACCGGCATGATCCTGTGCGGCGTCATGACGGGCGTGTTCATGACGTACTGGGGCTGGCCCGCCTGGGCGGGGGTCACCGCGGCGATCCTGTTCGGCGGCCTGATCGGCTTCGTCAACGGCTTCAACGTGTCGGTCCTGGGCCTGCCGCCGTTCATCGCGACGCTCGGGATGATGCTCGTCGCGTCCGGCCTGTCGCTGGTCATCTCCGGCACGAAGCCGATCTACTTCAAGGAGCACCCCGACTTCCAGCTGCTGATGAACTACTCGGTGATCCCGGGCGCCCGCTTCCCCCTCGGCGTGCTCATCTTCCTGGTGCTGACCGTCGTCGCCGCGGTCGTGCTCGGCAAGAGCATCGTCGGGCGCTACGCGTTCTCGATCGGCAGCAACGAGGCCGCGACCGCCCTGTCCGGCGTCAACGTGGTCCGCTGGAAGCTCACCATCTACACCCTCGCCGGGCTGTTCGTCGGCGTCGCCGGCGTCCTCGCCGCGTCCCGGCTCAGCTCCGCCCAACCCGTCGGCGGCATGGGCCTGGAACTGGAGGCCATCGCCGCCGTCGTCATCGGCGGCACCTCCCTGCAGGGCGGCCGCGGCTCGATCGCCGGCACCGTCGTCGGCGCGCTCATCGTCGCGGTCCTCACCAACGGCCTGCGCGTCACCGCCGTGCCGCAGGAATGGCAGTCGGTCGTGGTCGGCTGCGTGATCCTCGTCGCCGTCTACGTCGACATGCTCCGCAAGAAACGCACCCTCTGAGAAGGAGACACCCCCATGCACAGGAAGGCCTTCGTCGCGCTGCTCGGCGCGACCGCGATCATCCTCACGCTCGGCGCCTGCTCCGACGCCGCCGAGAAGCCCGGCGAGGCGAAGAAGCCCTACGTCGCGCTCATCTCCAAAGGGTTCCGCCACCAGTTCTGGCAGGCCGTGAAGGCCGGCGCCGAGCAGGCCGCCAAGGAGTTCGACGTCACCGTCACCTTCGAGGGCGCGCAGGAGGAGGGCAACGTCGAGCAGCAGATCCAGCTGCTGCAGACCGTCATCGACAAGAAGCCCGACGCGATCGGCTTCGCGGCCATCGACAGCCAGGCGGCGGGCCCGCTCATGCAGCAGGCGAAGAACGACAAGATCCCGGTGATCGCGTTCGACTCCGGCGTCGACAGCGACGTGCCGATCACCACCGCCGCCACCGACAACCTCGCCGCCGCCGCCGAGGCCGCCAAGCACATGGCCGAGAAGATCGGCCACGAGGGCAAGATCGCCATGGTCGTGCACGACCAGACCAGCGTCACCGGCGTCCAGCGCCGCGACGGCTTCCAGGACTACATCAAGAAGAACGAGCCGAAGATCCAGATCGTCGACATCCAGTACAGCGGCGACCCGCTCAAGGCGACCGACCTCGCCAAGGCGATCATGACCGCCAACCCCGACCTCAAGGGCATCTACGGCTCCAACGAGGGCGCCGCGATCGGCGTGCTGCACGCCGCCCAGGAGAAGGGCCTCACCGGCAAGCTGACGATCGTCGGCTTCGACTCCGGCAAGGACCAGATCGACGCGATCAAGGCCGGCACGATGTACGGCGCCATCACCCAGAACCCGGTCGGCATCGGCTACGAGACCGTCAAGGCGGCCGTCGCCGCCATCAAGGGCGACAAGCTCCCCAAGTCCGTCGACACCGGCTTCTACTGGTACGACAAGACCAACATCGACGACGCCAAGATCACCGCCGTCCTGTACCAGTGACCGGCCGAAATTCGTGACCAGGTGCCGGCCGGTGGATCCTCACCGGCCGGCGCCGTGCCTTGTCGCGGCTCAGCCTCGCACGACGTTGCGCAGAGGGGTGCCGGCCCGCAGGGCGGCCAGGTTTTCGGCGATCAGCGCGGCCGCGCCGACCGGGCGCCCGCCGGCGGCGTGCGGGGTGACGATGATGTTCGGCTCGTCCCAGAGGCCGGAGTCCGCGGCGAGCGGCTCGGACTCGAAGACGTCGAGGGCCGCACCGGCCAGGCGCCGCGCCCTTACCGCGTCGAGGACGGCAAGCTCGTCGACCGTCGCGCCGCGGCCGACGTTGATCAGCCAGGCGTGCGGCGGCAGCAGGGCGAGCTGCTCGGCGCCGAGCGCGTGCCGGGTCTCGGGGGTGGCCGGCAGGATCATGACCAGGACGTCGGTCGCGGGCAGCACGGCCGGCAGGTCGTCGGCGGCGACGACGGGAAAGCCGGCCCGCTCACCGGCGCTGCGGGCGACGCCGGTGACGGTCGCGCCCAGCGCGACGAGATGCGGCGCGAGGGTCGTGGCGATCCCGCCGAACCCCCAGATCGTCACCCGGGCGCCGCGGAGCGTGCGGAAGTCGCCGACCGGCGCCACGGGCTGCAGGCCGCCCAGTTCGCCGGCCCAGCGGTGGCCGATCTGCGCGCGGACCGTCAGGTGCAGGCGGCGCGCGGCGGCCAGGATCAGCGCGAGGGTGTGCTCGGTGACCGGCCAGTCGTGCAGGGTCTGCCCGGCGGTGATGACGACGCCCTGCCCGAACCCCGCCGCCAGCACCGCGTCCGGCCCGGCCGCCAGGGTCTGCACCCACCGCAGCCGACCCAGCCGCGCCGCGGCGTCCCGCAACTGGTCCGCCGGGTTGCCCCAGACCACCAGGGCCTCGGCGTCGGTGTGCCCGTCCGGCACGGGCCGGTCGACGGCATACCGGACCGCGGTGACGTCGGACGGGACCTGGACGTCCAGGTCGATGCTGTCAGGCAGGAGCAGTTTCACCGGTCCAGCTTCCTACATCGGCGACCAGCGATGCGTTGCCGGCGCGGGCGGCGGGTCCAGGGCGGCGCCGGCGGCGGCCAGCCGGTCGGCCATCGCCGGGTCGGCGGCGCGCAGGGCGGCGAGATCCGTCTGGGTCTCCAGCAGCTGCGTCCACAGCACGCCGCGGCCCTGTTCCAGCAGGGAAGCGGCCCGGTGCGCGCGGCCGGCGGCGATGGCGCAGGCCGCGGCGTCGAGGGCCAGCTCGGCCCGCTCGCCGAGCAGTTCCTCCCGGCTGTCGCGGCTCACGCCCCGCCAGATCAGCCGCGGCAGGAGCCCGACGGCCGTGGCGTACCCGTCGGACGCGTCCTGCCAGTGCGCCGCCGACGCGGCCACCCCGCCCCACAACTGGCCGGCGAGCACCCGGTCGGCGGCCGGCGCGTGCGGCAGCAGGGCGGCGGCCCGCCAGGCGTCGCGCGCCGGTCCCTGCTCCGCCCGGCTCCGCAGCCCGAAGCCGAGACTGGTCAGCAGCCACGCCCGCGAAGGATGGCCGGCGGGCGTGGCGGCAATGGACGAGCGCAAGAGCTCGACCGCCTCGTCGAGGTCCGCCGGCTCGCCGGTCCGCCCCTTCCGGACGTGCAGCACGGCGGCGAGGTTCGCCCGCAGGCCGGCACGATCGGGCGAGCTGTCGCCGGCGGCGGCCACGGCCTCCCGGCAGCTGGCGACGGCGTCGTCCAGGTCCTGCCAGGCGCCCGTCACCGCGAACCTCAGCTGCAACACGCTGCCGAGGTTGGACAGCCGGTGCGCTCGCTCGCGGTCGCCGCCGGGGGTCGCGGCGAGACCGGCGAGGCTGGCCTCCGCGGCGTCGTGGATGTCTGCGGGACGCTTCCTCCGCTGGAACCGCAGCATCAGCATGGCGCCCAGGTTGGACAGGAGCCGGGCCAGCCCGGGGTGGTCGCCGGGGGTCGCGGACACGGCGCCGCGCCCGGCGAGGACCGCCGCGTC
This sequence comes from Dactylosporangium sp. NPDC051087, assembly GCF_055586325.1. Taxonomy (NCBI): domain Bacteria; kingdom Bacillati; phylum Actinomycetota; class Actinomycetes; order Micromonosporales; family Micromonosporaceae; genus Dactylosporangium; species Dactylosporangium sp. NPDC051087. Next base: position 138,121 of record NZ_JBVJIJ010000025.1, read on the forward strand.
AAGGTCCGCGAGCTCGCCGAGGAACTCGTACCGGGACCGCAACGCGCTGCTGAGGTTGCTCAGCCGGCCCGGCAGCTCGGGGTGCCGATCGGGCGTCGCCCGCACGGCCTTCCACCCGCTGTGCACCGCTGTGCCGAGATCAGCGAGGTCCCCGGTGCGCTCGAACCGTGCGTGCAGCGTGAGGCAGAGGTTGGACAGCCGGTCCGGCAGCGCCGGGTCGTCATCGTCGGTGGTGGCCGACACGGCGGCACCGGCCATCTGCGCCGCTTCGTCGAGGTCCACGGCCGAACCGGTCTGCTCGAACATCGTCCACAACCGAGAGCCGAGGCCCGACAGGACCAACGCCCGGTCGGGGCCGTGGCCGGGGACGGCGTCGAGCGCCGACCGCATCAGGCGCACCGCCTCGTCCAGGTCCGGCCGCGCGCCGCCCCGCTCGAACCGGGCCGCCAGGGCGTTGCTGAGGTTGAACCATCGTCTCGCCCGAGCGGGGTCGGCGTCAGGGGTCGCCGCCACCACCCTGCGGGCCAGGACGATCGCCTCGTGCAGATCCCCGGTCCGGCCCAGCCGGTCGAACCGGAGACGCAGGCAGCTGCCCAGGTGGGACAGCCAGTCCAGGCGGTCAGGATGGCCGTCGCGGAGGAGGAACAGGGCCACGCGGGTCATCAGCACCGCTTCGTCGAGGACTGCGGCGCTGCCGGACCGCTCGAAGCGACGCAGCAACACGGTCGCCCGGTGCTCGACCTGGTCCAGGGCGGGCCCGGCGGAGTGCGGCGTCACACCAGCGACACCGTGCCCTTCCACCAGATCGTGGTGGCGCTGCACCTCGCGGCGGCCGGGACGGTGGCGGAGAAGGTGGTGGTGATCTTCGTGGTCCGCCAGCCGGCGGCGACGGTGTATTGCACACCGGTCACCTTGGCGGTGAAGACCCAGGTGGCGCCGCTCGTCGGGACGCTGAAGCAGGCCGCGCGGCCGGAGACGGCGCTGCCGCGCGCGGACCAGGTGTCGCTGTCCATGGTGAGTGTGACAGTACCGCTGATCCAGCTCGACCCGGCGACGCAGAACTGGCTGCCGCACCGGACCAGCTGCAGCGAAAGCGCCCTCCTCTTGTCGCTGTCGCAGTTGTCGTCGGCGCCGCTGCAGGAGGAGAGGGGCAGCTCGAAGGTGGCCTCGGCGAGACCGCGCGCGAGGTCCTCCGGGCTGGTCGTGGCGACCTGCTGGCGGGCCGCCTGGAGGGCCTTCTCGTGCTGGCCGTCGGCGGCGTCGGCCTCCTCGCGGGAGGTCCGCAGGTCGGTCCGGGCGTGCGCCAGGTCGTCGGCGAGCCGGTCGGCCTTCCGGTCGGCGGCGGAGATGCGCACGGCGGCGGTGACGAGGGTCGCCGCGCAGACCAGGGCCATGGCGATGAACAGGGCGCCCAAGAGCTTCGGGGTCGGCTTCACGCTCGCTCCTACATTGTCCACAGTGCGATGAGGCCGACGAGGCAGCCGGCGACGACCGTGGCCATCACCACGGCGGACACCACCAGCGCACGGTCCCCGGACGGCGCCACCGGCGGCACCGTGCTGCTGTCGTCGTCGGGTGGTGCGGGCGGCGGGTTGAGGTGCGCCAGCCGGTCGCGCAGTGCCTGTTCGAGGAGGTCCGGCCCGGGTGGGTCGGCCGGTGGGCGTTCCCAGCCGGTCACCCGCAGCGTCGCGACGCCGTCGGCCGGGACGTGGGCCAGGTGCGGGGTCGGCCCCGCGTGCCGCAGCCCGTACCGCTGTTCGAGGCCGTCGCGTACCCCGAGCCAGCGCTCCAGGAGGCTCTGGACCTCGTCGGGTGCCAGGTGCGGGAGGCGCTCGGCCAGGACCGTCCCCTGGAGCTCGGGGTGCACGAGGACCGGGAGGTAGCCGTCGTCCAGCCGCAGGCCGTGGTCGTACCAGCGGGGGACGACGACCTCGGGTGGGAGGCCGAGCTCGCCGAGCAGCCGGCCGCGGTCACGCAGCTCGCCGGGCTGTCCGGTGACCAGACAGTCCACGCGGCAGGGGCCGCCGGCGGCGGCGAGCCGGAACGTGACGGCCTCGTCGGTGACGGCGGCCACCGCGGGGCGGTTGTCCGCGTCGACGGCGAGCCAGCCTTGCCGGAGTTCGGCAGGGTGGAACGCGGCCCGGCCGTCGGCGACACGGTCGATGCAGTGCCGCGCCTCAGCTTCCATAGATCACCCGTCCCGGGCTGTCGGTGTCGTGGACCCTCGACCAGACGCGGACGCAGGCGAGGACCATCCCGGAGACCTCCGGGATCCGCAGCGGGATGTCGTGCGCGGTGAGCGCCCGGGCGCTGTCGAAGCTGGCCGGTGGCAGCTTCACCAGCCCGGGTCCGAGCTCGGCGGCGGCGTCGCGGATCGCGGTGTGCGCCCGGACGCGGAGCCGGCCCCACCAGCTGACGTCCGCGGCCGGCGGCAGGTGCACCACGGACGTCACGGCCTCGTGCAGGCGGACCAGGCTCTCCAGCCGGTCCGGACCGGCCGGGCCGCCCGGGCCGCCCACACCGCCCGGGGCGGCGGCGATCAGCGCCGCCGTCCTGGCCGTCAGCTGGCCGCGCAGCCGCTCCTGCTCCGCCGGTGAGGTGAGCTCGGCCAGCCCCTGGAACTGCAGGGTCTGCAGGCAGTGCCGCAGGTGGCGATCCTGGGCCAGCAGGTGCAGCACCGGCACCACCACCCGGGTGAAGGCGACGGCGGCCGGGTCCGCGCCGGGGCGGTCGAGGACCGCGGCGTGCGCCCGCAGCTCGGCCGGCAGCGGCGCGCCGGGGTCGGTCGCCAGACCGTCGTGCAGGATGCTTCCCCCGGCGGACAGCCGGGGGATCAGCGTGTCCCGGTCGATGCCGCGGACGGTCACGGCGGCGGCGTCGACGGTGGCGCCGGCCGCGCGGGCCTCGTCCGCCGCGCGGGTCTGGACGTCCCACCGGTCGTCGGGGGCCATCCGGAGGGCGAGCAGGTGCAGCGCGCTCCAGAGCCTTGCGGGGTCGGCCGGGGGCGGGCCGGGGTCGCGCTCGCCGGCCAGCAGCGCCGCCTGTGTCCACAGTGGAGCCAGCCGGGCGCCGAGCCCGTCGCGGGCCGGCGGGCCCGCGGCGCGACCGCCGGCCGGGGCGCCGCGGACGGCCAGGATCCGGTCGACGGCGTCGGTGGCGGGGTTGCCGGGAGCGGCCTCGTCCAGGGCCGCGCGCACGCCGGTGAGCAGGCCACGGACCAGGGTGGCCGTGGCCGGCTCGGCGAGCAGCGCGCGCAGCGCGTCGTCCAGCGACGCCATCAGTGCGCGCCGTTGAAGGGGTCGAAGCGCTCGTCCAGGTCGATCTTGCCGGGCTCCATCGGCACGCTGAGGACCCGGCCGGGGTTGGCGATGACGTCGGCCATGGACCGGGCCGGCAGGTACGGCACGAAGCCCTGGACGGGCTGGACGCGGCCGGTCTCGTCCACGACGATGCGGGTGTCCGCGCCGCGGCCGTGCCGGATGGCCGCCCGGAACGGCGTCCCGACCCGGTGCAGCACGGTGGGGTCGTCGGGGTCGCGCCGGCCGATCCACCAGGTGCCGTCGGTGGGCACCTCCCGCGGGAAGCGGACGCTGACCCAGCAGCGCAGCGCCGTCTGCCCGTCGGGGGAGACCACGCATCCGTCGGGTTCGCTGTTCTCCCGTAGCAGGATCTTGCCGTGGTTGGCCATCCCACCGGCGACGTCGGGGTTGACCACCAGGTCGTGCCGCAGCCGGACCGGGCCGAAGGCCGCGTCCCGGCCGGCCACCTGATCGTCCGGAGGGCACGCGGACATGTCGAGGCTGTAGTGCGGGCTGCCGGCGCAGAAGTGCGCGGTCAGCAGGTCGGCCTCGTCGATCTCGAACTGCATCGAGACCTGGCCCACCCACTCGTCGAGGTCGAACAGGTCCGCCTGGTCCTCGGCCAGCTCCTGCAGGCTCAGGAAGCCCCAGAGCACGGCCGGTTCGGCCTTCGACACGCCGCTGCGGTTGATGGCCAGGTCGAGGATCGCCGGCATCCAGTCGGAGCGCTGGGCGCCCTGCCCGGACTCGCCGACGCGTTCGAACTCGCGGCCGGCCGGGAAGACCGGCAGCTGGTTGGGGCCCGTGCCGGACAGTTCGAGGTCGTACGGCAGGCCGTGCAGCAGGTTGTCGACGTCGATGTGGAGCTCGGTGCGGCCCATCGCGACGTTGCGCTTGGCCCGGCGGGGGTCCGCGTAGCCCTTCTGCCGGACGTGCTCGGTCCAGCAGGCACCGATGGAGGTGCCGACCTTGGCGAACATCGGGTCGTGCACGACGTGCAGCGGGTTCCAGCGCAGGGCGCCCCAACCGCTGTGGGTGCTCTCGCCGGTGAAGACCTCCTGCAGCAGCTGCCGGGCGCGGGGCAGCGCGGACGTACCGCCGGAGAGGATCACCATGTCCAGCGGCTCGGCGTCGCCCTCGGCCGCCAGCAGCCGTTTGCAGGCGACGTCCAGGGCGATCTCCATCGCGCGGCTCAGCACGTTGTCGATCTCGGCCCGGATGGCGGCGTGGTCGACCTCGAGCGCCGACGCGTGCGCGCCCGCGGCGCCGAGCTGCAGCAGCTCCTCAAGGTTGCGCAGCAGGTGCGGCCGGCCGGCGGCGGAGGCTCGCTTGGCCTTCTCCGCCTCGTCCCACAGCCGCCGGAACCGCTCGCGGGCCTGCTCCTCCTCGGCGGCCGTCCGCACGGCGGACCATCGGGTGGGGACCACCTGGTCGATGAGCAGGAGCCTGGTCGGCTCGGTGGCGGCGGCGTCCTCGGCGCCGGCGACGGGCAGCAGCGACCCGGCCCGGTAGACGCCGCCCTCCAGGAACGGCGGGTACTCGCCGACCACGGAGTTCGGCGACCGGGTCAGCAGCAGGTCGGCGATCCGGGCCTTGAACAGGTGGAAGATGCCCAGCGTGATCCGGTCGCCGCCGAGCTGGAGGTTGCCGGCCTTGCCCAGCACCGTCGGGCGCAGCTCGTAGTAGCGCCCCTGCTGGTCGACCGGCACGGTGCCGTCGCGTTCGGTGTGGTCGCGCAGGGTCAGGGTGAGCAGGGCGACGTCGGTGGACCCGCCGCCGATGTCGATGACCAGGATGTTGTGCCGCCAGGTCTCCGGGGCGACCTGCCGGCTGCGGGCGCGGAACGTCTCGACGCCGATCGCGGGGTCACCGGCGAACGCGCGCATGAGGTTGAACATCGCCGCGGCGGTCGCCTCGTCGAGGCGGGTGTCGGCGAACCGCAGGCCGACGGAGTGCGCGAGGCGCTCCATGTCGAGGCGGGTCTGCGGCGGGGCGGTCGTCGGGTAGGTGACCACCGCCCGGTGGATCTCGCCGGACGCGTACCGGTCGCCGTTCGCCCGGCGGAAGTCGGCCACCTTGCCCAGCAGGCATCGCCACACCGCGGTCAGCGCCTCGTCCGTCGTCGGGGCACCGGACAGCCCCGCCGGGAGCCCGGGCAGCGGCCGGCTGTTGCCGACGAAGCGCTTGAGGCCCGGCTGGTGCTGCGCGGCCACCGGCACGGACCCGCCGGTGTGGTTGAACCCGTCCTGCCACATCTCCAGTTCGAAGGGTGCGAGCGACAGGACCCGCGCGTCGCTGGAGATCGCCGGTGTACTGGCGTGCATCGGCACCGGGAAGAACTGCAGCTCGGCGATCGGAGGACGGGAGAACGCGTCCCGGTAGAGCCGCTGCAGCGCGCCGGTGAACGCGTCGCGGCGGGCCGGCAGCGCGTTGTCGACCTCCTGGTCGAGGGCCAGCAGCACGTCGAAGACCTTGTCGCCGGCGAGCGACTCCTTCAGCTGGGTGAGCGGGTCGGCGAGCCGGTTGCCGGGCATCGACGCGGCGAGGGTGCGGCCGGCGCCCTCCAGCAGGTGCCGCCACTCGTCGCCGGAGAGCCCGAACTCGTCGGTGGCGGTGCCGTTGAGCAGCTCGGTCAGGCAGTCGCGGAGCCGGGCGACCTGGGTCGGCGCGATCCCCAGCAGCGCACGCTTCTGGTTCTGGTCGAACATCGTGATGGTCGAGTTGGACATGCCGAAGTCGATCGCGACCCAGCCCTTGTACCGCTGCTCGGTCTCCGGCACCGCCGGCCGCGGCTCGGCGGCGGGCGGCCCGGGCTCCGGCGCCGGCGGCTCGGGGATCCGGGACGGGGTCACGAGGACGCACCGCCGGACCAGCCGCTCGCCGAGCGGGACCAGCCTGCCGTCGGCGAGACGCTCGGCGGCGTCGACCGACCAGGTGAACGTCGTCTGGCCGGGCGGCAGCGCCGAGCCCGCCACGTACTGCCAGGGTGCCAGGTACCGCCCGTACGGCGGCAGGTCGACCCCGGCCAGCGGCAGCTCGGGCTGCCACAGGTCGCTGATCTGCCTGGCCGGCGCGCCGGCGGCGGTGGCGACGTCCGGTGTCACCCGGACCGCCTGGACGACGATGTGCCGCCCGGACCGGTTGACCAGCAGCGGCGACGGCAGCGCGACGGGCCGGTCGGTGCCGTCCAGGGTGAACTGCTGCCGGGCGGTGCCGCCGGCCTGGTCGACGAACTCGAGGTCGATGTCCATGTCAGTTCTCCCATTCCGACCATGGTCCGCCGGCGGTGGTGCCGGTCGCGCGGGTGCGGAGCTGCTGGATCGCGGCCAGGAGCGTGCTCCTGGCCGCCTCGCCCGCCGGCGGCGTGTCGGGCGGTTTCGCCGCGGCCAGGGTCTGCAGCAGCCGGTCGAAGAAGTGCAGGGTCACCTGCTCGGCCCAGCTCCGGACCGCCTCGACGTCGGTCTGCATCAGGTACGCGCCCGCGGCGACGAACTCGTGCCGCAGCCGGATCACGTAGCCGGGGTGCCTGCGATGCACCAGCTCGGAGTCCGACGGGTCGTAGGGGTGCCGCGCCGGCAGCGACCACACGAATCGCGAGTCGCGGCGCAGCGGGAACGCGGCGGCGTAACGATCCGGTCCGGGCGCCCGGTAGGGCACCTTGTCCAGGATCGAGGCCGGGGCCCTGGTCAGCAGCCCCTGCCAGTCCTGCGGCCGGACGACCAGCGTCCACGGGCCCGGCCGATCGGCGAAGACCGCCTTCGCGCGGCCGCGCAGCGTCTCCTCGGCGGCCAGGGTGTCCTCCGCGGTGCGGATCAGCGCCCGCTCCCAGCGCGCCAGCGCCTCGGCCCGGACCGTGCCGAACGCCTCCACGCAGCTCTCGCTGAACGGCCCGACCAGTTCGGTGGTGGTCGCGGGACCGTCGTGGACCTCGCGGCCCCGGACCGAGTCGAGCGCCTGCCGCCACTGCGGCCACCGGTGCACGCGATGGGCGGCGGTCTCCTCGACGAAGTCGGCGAACGGCTTGCGGTCCGGCTCGTCCGCCGCCAGCGCGCCGGACAGCACGCTCGGCAGGCCGCGGCGCAACCGGATCAGCACGGTGCGCAGCCCCGACAGGACGGACTGGAACTCGACGTGCGCGGCGGCGGCGCCACCGGGGTCCGGTGCCGTCTCGACCGCGGACTCCAGCTGCTGCAGGAGCTCGCGCAGCCGGGAGTCCTCCCGCCCGACCCGCTCCGCCCGGCGGCGCACGCCGTGCACGGACAGCTGGTCGGCGAGCATCGTCTGGACCCGGCGCCGGCCACCATCCTGGGACACCGGCAGCAGCACCGCCCGCAGCGGGCTGCCCTCCGGCAGGCCGAGGGCGACCTGCTGGGCGTAGCCGGCGAGGTGGTCCTGGAGGCTGGCGCGTTCGTCGAACCGGCCGGCGACGAGGGCGGGGGACAGCCGGCCGAGCGCGACGAGACCCGCGTAGAGGAACGAGGGCTCGCCTGGGACCAGCTGACCGGCGGTGCGCAGCAGCTCGGCGACCGACGGCAGGCTGCTCAGCACCGCGTCGTCGCTGTCCAGGCCGGCCTCCTTGAACCGGATGGCCTGCGGATTGTCGAACACGTTGCCGACGCCGGCGATCGCACCGCCGTTGACCGCGGTCAGCAGCCGGGTCAGCTCGTCGGACGCGAGGCCGTCCGGGTTGGCCGCCTTCAGCAGCACCACGGCGGTGTCGACGTCGTGCAGGAGCGTCTCGGTCAGCATCCGGTCACGTTCGGACGACAGGTGGTTGAGGATGCCGGGGAAGTCCCAGAGCTCCAGCACCGTGCCCTCGCCGAAGCCCGTGAGGTCCTTGCGGTCCGGGGGCTGCGGGGCGTCGCCGGTCGCGAGCAGGCCGGGCATGAGCGTCACCGGTACGTCCATCGCGACCTCGGCCTGACGGACGAGCCAGAACAGCTGGGCGGGCGACTGGCCCTCGTAGACGATCTGGACCAGCGCGCCGAACTCCTCCGCCGACACGTCCCGGGCGGTGCCGAGGCAGGCGTCGTGCTGCCGGGCGCTGGCGGCGACCGCGACGAGCTGCCGGACCAGGCGGTCGAGGCTCGGGTCGAGCGATCTGGCGGTGCGGTGCCAGGCCTCCAGCGCGTCCGGGTCGCCGTCGACGGCCTTGCGCGTGAGCGTGTCGAGGTCCGGGTGCGCGCCGCCGGCCGCCCGGACCTGCCGGCCGAGGTCGGCCAGGCACGCCTCGCACTCGGAACGGCTCAGGAACACGATCCGCCGGCCCGTCACCACGGTCGTGCCGCCGGCGACCGGCCGGAGCCGGAAGCGGGTCACGTTGCCGGTGGTGGGCCGGTCGCCGATCGGCAGGTTGTCGAGGAAGCCGAGCATCGAGGCGATGAACAGGGTCTTGCCCGCCCCGAACTCGCCGATGACGCCGACCTTGTAGGGATCCCGGACCGTGCTCAGCACCCGTCTGGCCTGGTCGCGGACCCGTCCGATCGGCGCGGTGAGCGCGGGCCCGAAGTCGGCGCCGTCGATCAGGGCGATGGCGTCCGCGGCGAGCTGCTCCGCGTCCGTCACAAGATCGTTCCTGGCGGCGCTCGCGCCGCCGCTGCCTGCGTGCCACGTGTCGGTCATCAGTGCCTCTCGGCGTGACGATGGGAGCGGACATCCGTTGCTGACGGACAGCCGGTGGCTTGCGCCCCTGGGGCACAATGCGAGGCGGAACCTGGTGAGGAGGTCGCTCGGGTGAGTGCGCAGGATTATCTGTCCGCGATCGTGTTCGGCGCGGTCATCGGGATCGTCGCGCGGATTCTGCTGCCCGGCCGGCAGCCGATCGGCCTGATCCTCACGGTGCTGATCGGGATGGGTGCCGCGGTGGCGGGCACCTGGGCCGCCGACCGCTGGGACATCAGCAGCGACAAGGTGCTCGTGGTCGGCGGGCACCGGTATGACTGGCTGGTCATCGGCGTGCAGGTGGGCATCGCGGTGGTCGGCGTCGCCATCGCCGCGCTGCTGGCCCGCGCGTTCTCGTCCGACGACGACTGACCGGCCCCGCACCACCGACCGCTGACGCGTCTGACGGGCGCGGCTGACGGGCGCGGCTTACGGGGCGCCCGTCACCGGATCATCTGTCGCCGGCCGGTGTCACCTGACGGGGTGCCGGCGTGGCCGGCCCGGCGTCGCCCGCGGCGAGATGGCGCTCGAGGGCGTCGACGGCCGCCCGCAGCGACGCGAGCTGCGCCGCGACGGTCGCCTCCGCCGGCCGTTCGGCCGGGTCCTCCGGCGGCGGGGGAGGGGCGTCCTGCTCGCGGGCGGCGGTCGCCGTCTGCCGTTCCTCGTGGTGGGCCTCCTGCAGCGCGTTGAGCACGACGCCGACGAGGAGGTTCGTCAGCAGGAAACACGCGGCCACCATGTAGGAGACGTAGTACAGCACCGCCCATTCGGTGACGGCGCGGCCGGTCTGCAGGGTGTCGGTGATGCCGTCGAGGGACAGCAGCAGGAACAGGGTCAGCATCGCCTGCCCGACGGTGCCGTACCTGGCGGGGTTGGCGTCGGCGAACATCATCCAGCCGAGCATGGCGTAGCCGTACAGCAGCAGCACCGTGACGAGCAGGAAGCTGCCCAGGCCGGGCAGGCTGCGCCGGATCCCCACGAGGATGACCCGCAGGCTCGGGAAGAGCCGGAACGTCCGCACGATCCGGGCCAGCCGCAGCATCCGCAGCACGGTCACGTTCTCCCGTACCCCCGGCAGCAGCGGCGACAGCAGGATGAACAGGTCGAAGAGGTTCCAGCCGTCGCGGAAGAACACCCGCGGCGACTGGAGCTGCGCGCCGAACCGCACCAGCAGCTCGGCCGCGAAGCACACGATGCAGGCGTACTCGACGGCCCGGAGCGCGTCGTCGGCGGCGCGCTGCGCGTCGTCGTACGTCTCCAGGCCGAGGACGACCGCGTTGATGACGATGACGGTGAACGAGGCGACGCTGAACCACGGCGCGTCGATCAGCGCGCGGCACGCGGCGGCGATCCGAGCGGCCGGCGACAGGATGGTGTTCATGGACGGGCAGGACTCCCCGGACGGTGACCTTCAACCGGCACGCAGCCTACGACACGATCGACATGTCCGGATCATCGGTCACGCCGTCGCAAGGAGGCACGAACCGCCCGTCGCCCCGCAAGGCACGCCGCCCGGTCTTTCCCGCGCCGGTCGTGGACCCGTACTGTGTCCGGAGGCCGGAAACGGGCCGGCCGGCGCTCCTCGGCGGGAGACGGCCGGCGGTCGTGGATCCGGTGCGCAGGACAGAGTCGAGTGGCCTCGGCGGGCCGCCTCGATGACGGCCGTCATCGTGAGCGAGGAGCACCGCTGTGGGCAACAAGGTCAACCGTCGGCCGGTCGCGGCACCGCAACGGCGCCGGGCCGGCGTCCACTGGGTGTGGCTGGTGCTGGCCCTGGCGGTCGGTGCGCTGCTCGGCGGCCCGATCGGCGCCGCGACGGCGGACCCGCGCTCCGACACCGAGCGGGCCGTCGACGCGCTCAAGGCCGCCGACGCCGAACGCGACGCGGCGCAGATCGTGGCGCTGACCGAGCAGGCCCGCAAGACCGTTGAGGTGCTGGCTCCGGTGCTCGACGAGCTCGCCGTCGCCGTCCCGCCCGGCGGCACCGCACCCGGACCCGCCGCCACCGCCCAGCAGGTCGCGGCGTGGAAGGCGGCGACGGCCAAGGCGGTGGCCGGGTTCGCCGACCCGCCGTCGGCCGGGACGGGGGTCAACATCGCCCGGTCCGGGTTCGCCACGGGCACCCGGACCCTGCAGCAGGCCGTCACCGCATACGAGCAGGGGCTCGCGTCGGGCGCGGCCGCCCAGCTGACCCACGCCGGCCAGCTGCGCGACATCGCCGTCGCGACGTGGGCCATCGGCGGCACCCAGCTCGACCAGCTCAACGTCGACGCCGGCAACGGTCACGCCCACGTCTTCCTGCCGGCCGTCCCCGGCCAGGGCGCCATGACCTCGGACGGCTCCCCGGAGGGCAAGGGCAAGTAGGTCAGACACTCGTCAGCGTCGGCTCGGCCGGCTGCTCGGCGACCTTCGCCGTCGCCTCGGCCGGCATGATGATCCACAGGATCGGGTAGACGAGGATCTGCGTGCCCGGGATCGCCAGCAGGACCAGGCCGAACAGCAGCCGCGCCGGCCACGGGTCGATCCCGAACCGCCGCCCCAGCCCGGCGCAGACCCCGCCGAGCACCCGCCCCTGCGCCGGCCGCACCAGGTCGTGCTGCCGCATCGTGCCGTAAACGGTCTCCATCACGTCGCTCCTTCGATTCGTGCCACTCGTGTTCGACCGTTCAACTGTCGCCGCCGGGGCGCCGCCCGGGCATCGGGGAACGCCCCGGGCCACCCCCGGATCCGGGCCACCTACGGGTGCTGACCGGCATCCGACGCTTCCGGGGAGTGACCGTCCGGGCCCGCCGGCGATAGATTGAGCGCCGCGGTTGGTGCTCTGGGGAGGGCCGGATGGACGACGCGGTGTCCGTCGAGCTTGCGCAGCGGTTGCGGGAGGAGCTGCCCGTGTTGCTGGACGCGGCCGCCGTCGTGGACGCCGACGCCGTGCTGGCGGACATCGTCGAGCGGGGGCGGCGCGGCGAGCGGGTCACCGTGCCGCTGCTGACCTACGTGCGTGGCGTTCCCGCACTGCGGCAACGGGCCGGGGAGCTGCTCCCGGCCAGCGGTCAACGGGGGGTCAACCCACCGCCGGGTGTCGCCCGGGTGCCGCTCGCGCCGCGGTACGTGTGCCCGAACGGCGACTACGAATACTTCCGCGTCGACGTGGCCAGACCGGTCCCCACCTGCCCGCACGACGGTGCCGACCTGGTGGTCGACGGGGCGGCGGCGTGAACCCGTTCGGGCTGACCGTCGGCAACCGGCTCGCCGAGCAGCTCGTGCCGCGGCTGCTGACACCGGCGTTCGCGTTCTGGGCCGGTGGCCTGCTCGCCCTGTGGACGCCGGCGCGGGGGCACCGGTGGTCGGAGCGGATCGGGGCGCTGTCCGGGGTGGAGCAGGTCGCGCTGCTGGCCGCGGCCGTGGCGCTGATCGCCGGGTCGGCGGTCGTCGCCGAGCTGCTGACGCTGCCGGTGCTGCGCCTGCTGGAAGGCTACGGACCGCTCACCCGCCCGCTGCGCCGTTTCCAGCGGCGCCGCCACCTGACCGCCGACGCGGAGCTGCAGGCGTTGTCGGGCCGGGCGTTCCGCGGCGAGCCGGTCGACCCGCTGCGGCTCGCCGCGGCCGAGCAGCGGCTGCACGACTTCCCGGCCGCCGGGCGGATCATGCCGACCCGGCTGGGCAACATCCTGCGCGCCGCCGAGGACCGGCCCGCCGAGCGGTACGGGCTCGACCCCGTCATCTGCTGGCCGCACCTGTGGCTGGCGCTGGACAAGGACGTACAGGTGGAGCTGACCGAGGCCCGCCGGAGCCTGGACGACGCGGCCCGGCTGTGGCTGTGGTTCCTGCTGTTCAGCGCCTGGACGTGGACGGCGTGGTGGGCGCCGCTGGTGTCGGTCGCCGGCTGCGTCGTGACGTACCGCGCCGCGATGCTCGGCCGGGCCAGGGCGTACGGCCAGCTGCTGCAGGCGGCGTTCGACCTGCACCGGCACCTGATCTACGCGGCGCTGCGCTGGCCGGTGCCGCAGAGCCCCGACCAGGAACGCGCCGACGGCGAGGCGGTCACGACCTACCTGTGGCGTGGCATCGCGCCGCCGGGAATGCGGTTCACCAGCTGAAGGAGCGCGCCGTGCAGGACGAGGCAGCGGACCGGGCGATCGCGGCGATGGAGGCACTGACCGGCGAGGACGGCGACCTCGACACCCTCGACGAGGCGCTGCGCACGCTCGGCGGCACACTCGCGACGACCCGCGGCGAAGCACACTGGGACCACCGCCTGGCGCTCATCGGTGGGCTGCGGCTGCGGTACGACCTGAGCGGCGACCCCGGCGATCTCGACGACGTGGTGCGGGCGGTGCGCGACGCGATGGACGCGGCCCCGGAGGACCTCCTCGCCGACCTTCGCTTCCACGCGATGAACGCGCTCTGGGAGCGGTTCCTGCTCGCCGGCGATCCCGCCGACCTCACCGAGGCCGTCGCCGCCGCCCGGCACCTGATGGCGCTGGACATCGACGACGAGCTCATCACCGTCACGGTGCCGAGCGAGCTGGCCGATATGCTCGCGGTGCGGTACAGCTACACCAGCGATCCGGCCGACCTCGACGAGGCGGTCACGCTGCGCCGGCGGATCCTGGCGGAGCTGCCGGCCGGCCATGAGCTGCGGGTGCGGCTGGAGGTCATCCTCGGCAACACGCTGCGGCTGCGGTTCGAGCGCGGGGGCCGGCGCGCCGACCTCGACGAGGCGGTCGCCGTGCTCCAGCAGGCGATGGACACCGTGCCGGACGACGACCCGGCGCGCGACGGCGGCGCCTACGAGCTCAGCGTGGTCCTGGTGAAGCGGTTCCTCGCGGACCGCGCGCTGCCCGACCTCGACGCCGCCGTCGGCCTCGTCCGGGACCTGGACGGCTCGCAGCCCCGCAACGCCCTGTCGCAGGCGCTCGAGATCCGCTTCGAGGCGATGGGTGACCCGGCCGACCTCGACGCGGCGATCGACGCCGGCCGGGACGCCGTCGCGCTGCTGGAGGAGGGTCACCACGACTGGTCCGTGTTCCGCAACAGCCTCGCCGGGCTGCTGCGCACCCGGGCCGCCGCCGGCACCACGACCGGCACCGAGGAGGACCTGGACGAGGCGGTCGACCTGCACCGCGAGGCGGTGGCGGCCGCTTCGCCGGGGCACCCGTTCGTGCCGCAGCTGCTGGTGAACCTGGCCCGGACCCTGCGCGCCCGGTCCGCGGCCGGCGACCTGGACGAGGCGGTCGACGCGCTGCGGCTCGCCGCGGCCGTCACGGGTCACCCGCGGCGGGCCGCGTCGCTGACCGACCTCGGCCAGGCGCTGCTGGCCCGCTACGCGACCGCCGGTGACCTCGGCGACCTGGCCGAGGCGGTGGCGGCCGGGCGGTCCGCCCTGGACCTGGCGCCCACCGGGTCGCCCGGGCTGCTCGTGCAGGCCCTGGCGCAGCGCTACGACGTGACCGCCGACGTCGAGGATCTCGACGACGCGATCGCGCTGTGGCGGCCGGTCGCCGCGGCGCCGGCGGAGCTGCACGGGCTGGGCGGGATGCTGTGGGCCAGGTTCGAGGCCACCGCCGTCCCCGCCGACCGGGACGAGGCGATCGAGCTGGTCCGCCGGGCCGTCGCCGCCGCGCCGGAGGGCCCGGACGCGGTGCGCTACCGCCTGGACGCCGGGTCGGCGCTGCGCCGCCGGTTCGCCGCCACTGGCCGGGTCGGGGACCTCGACGAGGCGGTCGAGTGCGTGCGGGGCGCCGCGCGGGTCGACCCGCTCGACGCGGACGTCTGGGCCGCGCTCAGCGATCTGACCATGGCCAGGTTCGGCAGCACCGGCCGGCGCGAGGACCTCGACACCGCGGTCGGCGCCGCCGAGGTGGCACTGCGGTTCGGCGCGGACAGCGAGGACGTGCCCGCGGAGCGGATCCAGGCGCTCGCGCACGCGCTACGGACCCGGTTCGAGCACTTCGGCGACGAGGCGGACCGGGACTCGGCGAGAGACCTGGAGCGTGCCGCCGGCATCGAGACCGACCCGATGGCCGACCTCGTCGGGCCCGGCGACGGCGACGCGTACGCGTACCTGCGCAGCGTCCAGGGCGCCGAGCTGCTCGGGCGGGTGCTCGCCGGCGCCGACCCGGCCGCGCTCGACACGGCGGTCGGGCTGCTCCAGCAGGCCGCCGACCTGTTCAGCCCCGGCGCGGAGGGCCGGACGGAGGCGATGAGCGACCTCGCCACCGCCCTGTGGAGCCGGTTCGTCACCTTCGGGGACCCCGCGGACCTGGACCGGTCGATCGCCGCCGGGCGCGCCGCGGTCGCCGGCGGGCCCAGCCCGGCGCGGACCGGGCTCGCCAACGCCCTGCTGCTCCGGTTCACCCGGTTCGGCGCACTGTCCGATGTGGACGAGTCGGTCGCCGTGGCCCGGTCCGCCGTGGAGGTGGCCGACGACGGCCGGTGGGGGAGCCGGGCGGGTGCGCTGTCGGGGCTCGGGATCGCGCTGCGGCTGCGGTACGCGGTGACGAACGACCCGGCCGACATCGCCGGGGCCGTCACGGCCGGCCGGGCCGCGGTCGACGCCGCGACGGACGACGAGCGGGCCATCCCGTGGTCCAACCTGGCGGGCACGCTGCTGCTGCGGTTCGAACGGCACGGCGCGCCGGCCGACCTCGACGAGGCGGTGACGGCCGGGCGGGCCGCGGTCGCCGCGACCCCCGCCGGGCACCCCGACCGCGCGGCGCCGATGGCGAACCTCGCCACCGCGCTGCGGCACCGGGCCGAGTGGACGCGGTCGCGGGAGGACCTCGACGAGGCGATCACCGTCGGCCGCGCCGCGGTCGGGGCCACCCCCGCCGGCCACGGCGACCTGGCCATGTACCGGTCCAACCTGGCGGCCGCGCTGCGGCAGCGGTACCTGGCCGGCGGGGACCGCGCCGACCTCGACGGTGCCGTGGCCGCCGCCCGCGCGGCCGTCGACGGCTTCGCCGAGGACCATCCGGACCGGTCCCGCTACCTGTCGAACCTGACCGTCCACCTGCGGAACCGGTACTTCGACCTCGGCGACCCGGCCGACCTCGCCGAGGCGGTCGAGCTGGGCCGGGAGGCGCTCGCGGCGGCCGGGCCGGACGTCCCCGATCGGGCGACGCTGCTCACCAACCTCGGCGTGACCCTGGGGGTGGCGGCCACGGCCGGCCGCGAGCCCGGCGACGCCGACCTGACCGTGCAGGCCGAGGCGGTCGAGCTGGCCAGGGCGGCACTGGACGCGGCGCTGCCCGGGCACCCGAACCGCCCGGTGTACCTGGGGAACCTGGCCACCGCCGTGTACGACACCTTCCTCACCGGCGGCGACCCGGCGGCGCTGGACGAGGCGGTCACCCTCGCCCGCGCGGCGGCCGGCGCCGCGGCACCCGGGCACCAGGACCGGGAGGTCCACCTGGTCCTGCTCAACAAGGTGCTGCTCGCGAAGATCGTCGAAGGCGCCGGGGAGCTCGTCGACGAGGCGGTCGCGGTGGCCCGCGAGGCCCTGGCGGCCGCGCCGACGGCGCACGCCCGCGCCGCCCTCGCCGACAGTCTCCAGCGGCGCTTCGCGCGGACGGCGGACCCCGCGGACCTCGACGCGGCGCTGGACCTGTGGCGTGCCGTGGCGGACACGGCGGCGGCGACCCCGCAGGAGCGGCTCGCCGCCGGGGCGCGGGCCGGTGCCCTCGCGGCCGCCCACGGACAGTGGGACCAGGCCGCCGACGCCTACGCCGTGGCGGTGGCGATGATGCCTTTCGTCGCGTGGCGGGGCAGCGTCCGGTCCAGCCGCGAGCGGGTCCTGCGGCGCTGGGCGGGGATCGCCGCGGAGGCGTGCGCCTGCGCGATCGCCGCCGGTCAGCCCGACCGCGCGGTCGAGCTGCTCGAGCACGGCCGCGGGGTGCTGTGGTCGCAGTTGCTGGAGACCCGCGCCGACATCACCGCCCTGCGGCCGGCCGCCCCGGCGCTGGCCGCCCGCATCGGCGCGGTCCGGACCGCCCTGAACCTCGAGGAGGACGCGGGCACCGACCGGCGGATGCACCTCGCCGTGCAGTGGGACGCGCTGGTGCGGCAGGCGAGGGCGCTGCCGGGCTTCGAGGACTTCCTGCGGTCGCCGGGCGTGGAGCGGCTGCGGGCCGCCGCGGCCGGGGGCACCGTCGTGCTCCTCAACGCCGCCGGTACCCGCTGCGACGCCCTCCTCGTCGGCGCCGGCGGGACGCGGGTGATCGGCCTGCCGGGGCTGGACGCCGCCGCCGTCGCCGCGCGGGCCGACGCCTACCTGGCCGCGCTCCTCGCCGTCGAGGCCGGGGACGTCTTCGCCGAGCTCGACATCGCCGCCACCCTGCGGTGGCTCTGGGACGACGTCGCCGGGCCGGTGCTCGCCGCGCTCCCGCCCGGGAGCACCCGGGTCTGGTGGTGCCCGACCGGGCCGTTCAGCTTCCTGCCCGTCCACGCGGCCGGCCACCACGACGAGGGCGCGGGGCGGACGGTGCTGGACCGGGTCGTGTCGTCGTACACGCCGACGCTGCGCTCGCTGCTGCAGGCCAGGACGGTGGACGCGCCGCCGGCGGACAGCCGGCTGCTGGTCGTGGCGCTGCCGGTCACGCCGGGCCTCCCGCCGCTGCCGAACGTGATGCGGGAACGCGACCTGCTCACCGCGCTGTTCCCCGCGGCGCGGCGCACGGTGCGGGAAGGCCCGGCGGCGACCCGGGCCGAGGTGCGTGCCGCCCTCGGCCGGCACGCGTGGGCGCACTTCAGCTGTCACGGCGACCAGCAGCTCGGCGACCCGTCCAGCGGCGGGCTCGCACTGCACGACGGGATGCTCACGATCGGGGAGCTGGCCGGCGACCGGTTCGGCGGCGAGTTCGCGTTCCTGTCCGCGTGCAAGACCGCCGTCGGTGGCGTGCACACCCCGGACGAGGCGATCTCGCTGGTCGCCGCGCTGCAGTACACCGGCTGGCGGCACGTCATCGGGACACTGTGGACGGTGTGGGACGACGCGGCGGCCACCGTCGCCGAGGACGTCTACCGCACCGCCGTCGTGCACGGCGAGCTGCGCCCGGACACCGCCGCCGCGGCCCTGCACGCGGCGACCCGCCGCCGGCGCGACGCCGAGCCGGCCAGGCCGAGCACCTGGGCGCCGTTCGTCCACATGGGACCGTGAGTCCGGCGGTCGCCGGTGCCGGGTCGGCCAGGGCGACCACCTGACGGGCTGAGCGGCGGGGTCCGGCTCAGATCGGGAAGCTGCCGCGCCGCCACTGCCAGTGCCGGCCGGCCCGGAGGTGGTCGATGACGGCGCGCTGCAGGACGGTGTCGCGCGGGAGCCGGTCCAGGGGGGTCGTGAGGGTGCGGAAGGTGAACCGCAGCACCTCGACGTCGCCGTCGATGCCTTCCGGCTGCGTGTAGGGCTCCAGCTCGAAGCGCCGCTGGAAGCGGGCGATGTTGGAGTCCTCGGGCAGGTATTCCAGCAGCTGCGGGTCGAGCAGCCACGAGCCGCAGGAGAACGCGGTGTAGTGCTCGTCGGGAAAGTGCCGGGGGAAGAACGCGCGGGCCTGGTCGAGCGACGCCGTGACCGCCTCCGCGGTCAGCGGCCCGGCGTCGGGGATGTGCAGGTCGATGGAGGTCTCGCCGCGCTGGTGCTGCAGCCGGCCCAGCTCGAACAGGCCGCCGCGCGCGTGCAGGGTCAGCCACGCCTGCATGACGGGCCAGCCCTCGCCGCGCATCCGCCGGTCGACCGCGAGGTTGCGGCCCAGGTCCGCGAGGGTCGCCCACGACACGGCCTCGGCGACGCCGTGGTCGCGGTGATACCCCATGACGCCGTCGACCAGCGCCAGGTATGCGTACACGTAGAGGTGGCGCCAGGCGAGGCCGCGGTCGCGCGGCAGCTCCGGACCGGGCGGCAGCCAGCCGTGCCCGCCGAGGTCGGCGCCGACCAGCGCGGTCGAGCGGTCGAGCAGCCAGCGCAGCTCCGGGGTCCACTGCGGATCGCCGGGGCCGGGCCAGCCGGCCAGGATCTCGGCGGCGTCGTCCGGCGGCACCGCGAGCCGGTCGAGGATCGCGGGCGCGTCGGCTCTGGCGGGCAGCGGCGCCGCCGGCCGGTCACCGGCGAGCCGGTGCACGCGCTCGACGTCCTCGACGGGCACCCCGAGCCGGGCGGCGATGTTGTCCAGATCCACGCCGACGACCCTATCGGGCCGCCGGCGGTCAGCGGGAGGGCCGGTGGGTGCCGGCGGCCGGCGGCTCCGGCGGCCGCTGAAACTTTCGTCCGCTCGTCGCTCGACCGGCGCCGCCAGCTTGACGAAAAGGTTTTCGGTCTGGATCGTGACGCTCGCTCTATCGGAATCGACGGATGGGAGGATCGGAATGACGCGACAAGGGCTTCGCGGGCTCCTGGTGGGTGCCGTGACCGCCGGGCTCGCCGCGACCGGGGCGGTCGCCGCCACGACGGCCAGTGCCGCCGCGGCCGGCTGCCGGGCCGTCTACACGGTCAGCTCGCAGTGGCAGGGCGGCTTCGGCGCCACGGTGGCGGTCACCAACCTCGGTGACGCGATCAACGGCTGGACCCTGACCTGGAGCTTCGCCAACGGGCAGACCGTCACCCAGGCGTGGAACGCGACGGTGACGCAGAGCGGCGCCGCGGTGTCGGCGGTCAACGCCGGCTACAACGGCGCGCTGGGCACCGGGGCCAGTGCCTCGTTCGGCTTCAACGGCTCCTGGACCGGCACGAACGCGGCCCCGGCGGCGTTCCGGCTCAACAACGTGCTCTGCACCGGCACCGCCGGGCCGAGCGGCAGCGCCTCACCGACGAGGTCGCCGTCGCCCAGCGCCTCACCGACGAGGTCAACGTCGCCCAGCGCCTCGCAGTCGCCGTCCGGGCCGGTCAACAAGACCGTGCGGGTCTTCTGGCTCAAGCCCACCGACGTGCCGTACGACCAGCGCTACCCCGACGGCATCGCCGGCGTGATGCGCGAGGCGCAGCGCTACTACCGCCAGGAACTCGGCAAGACCTTCACGCTCAACAGCACCGTGGTGGAGACGGTCAACGGCGAGCACGACGCCGCCTGGTACGTCAACACCAACTGCTCCCCGACCGGCGACCGGTACTGGTGCGTCGTGTTCAACATGCAGGCGGAACTGCGCCGCCGCTTCAACCTGGGCAACCCGGACAGCCGCTGGCTGATCGTCGGCGAGATCAGCGCCGAGGACCCCGGCAGGTCGGGCGGCGGCGCGAGCCCCGGCTGGCTGCTGCTCAGCGGCCACGACGCCGACGGCGGCGCCGGCATCAACGGCCCGATGAACCGCTGGTACGGCGGCATGGTGCACGAGCTCGGCCACGGCTTCGGCCTGCCGGACTCGACGTCCACGGACGGCACCCCGATGTCGGCGTCGTTCTACAGCTACCCGAACACGCACTTCAGCCAGGCCCAGAAGAACGCGATCCTGGCAGGTCCGTACGGCAGCTTCCTGTCCTGACAACCCGTGGCCGGTTGTCCGGCGTTGTTTGTCCAGAGCCCGCGAGCCTTCCGGACAACGCGGCTCCCGTCCACGGTGGACCCCGACGGACATCAGCGAAGGGAGCGGCGATGCGTCCAGAGATCGCGGGCAGGGCCAACGTGGGCGGCAGCGGGCGGCGCCTGCCGCGGCGGCGCCGGGACTGACGGAGCGCCGACCATGACCGCCGGCCCCCGTGCACCCCTTCGCGCGGGGGCCGGTTCCGTCGCGCCGGCCAGCCGGGCCAGGGCGTCAGCTTGCCGACATGACGCTGGACGTCGCACTCGGTACGGGAGCACCTTGCTCATAGTGACCGGGAGGTGTTCCGATGCGTCCACTGCAGCAGGAGACGTGGGCAAGGTCGTACCGTTACGTGCGCGTCGCGATGGTCGCGCTGCTGGTCGGCCTCGGCGCCGCGGTCATCTACCAGACCGGCAAGCAGGGCTGGCACCTGCTGTCGTCGGTGAGCGCCTACTACTACACTCCGGCGCAGAGCCTGTTCGTCGGTTCGCTGATCGGTCTCGGCGCGTTCATGATCGCGCTGCGCGGCACGACCGACCCCGAGGACGTCCTGCTCAACCTCGGTGGCATGTTCGCGGCTGTGGTCGCCATCGTCCCCACCGCGCGGGGCAACGACTTCCGCACCGCGGTCCGCCTGTGCGGCGTCGCCACCGACAAGCTGCCCGACGGCGTGGACTGCCTGTCGGTGCGGGCCCTGGAGGCCGCCGCCCGCGCGAACGTGGAGAACAACATGTTCGCCCTGCTGCTCCTCGGCGGCCTCGGCATCCTCGCCACCCTCGTGATCGTGGTGAAGGAGGGGCGGCACAGCCGCTCCACCTGGCTGGGCATCCTCGTGGCGCTGCTGGTGTACGGCACGGCGCTGGGCTCCTTCGTCGCCGCCGAGGACCGGTTCATCGACTACGCGCACTACGTCGCGGCGCTCGGCCTGTTCGCCTGCATCCTGGCGGTCGTCGTCATCAACGCCCGCCGGCACCAGCAGGAACGCGCCCCGGCCGGGGAGCAGCCGCCCGCCGCGCTGCCGCGCAACCGGTACAGCATCATCGCCCTGGTGCTGATCGGCGCGACCGCGGTCCTGCTCGTCCTGTGGCTGACCGGCGTCCTCACGCTCTTCTGGCTGGAGATCATCGTCGCCGGCCTGTTCGCCGTGTTCTGGACGGTGCAGACCTTCGAGCAGACCCCCGCCGCGACCCCGCCCGTGGCGGCGCTCCCGGCCGACGGTCAGCGGGCGCCGGCGTAGCGGGCGCTGCCGCCCAGCTGCTCCTCGATGCGCAGGAGCTGGTTGTACTTGGCGGTGCGGTCCGACCGGGACAGCGAGCCGGTCTTGATCTGCCCGCAGTCCAGGCCGACGGCGAGGTCGGCGATCGTGGTGTCCTCGGTCTCGCCGGAGCGGTGCGACATGACCACCCGGTAGCCGGCCCGCTGCGCGGTCCGCACCGTCTCGATCGTCTCGGTCAGGGTGCCGATCTGGTTGACCTTCACGAGGATCGCGTTGGCGTAGCCGCCGGCGATCCCGTCGCGCAGGCGGGCCGCGTCGGTGCAGAAGACGTCGTCGCCGACGAGCTGGAGGCGGTCGCCGGCGCGGGCGGTCAGCCGGGTCCAGCCGTCGATGTCGTCCTCGGCCATCGGGTCCTCGATCGACGTGATCGGGAAGCGCGCCGCCAGGTCCACGAGGTAGTCGATGTGCTCGGCCACCGACCGTTTGCGGCCCTCGCCGGTGTAGTCGTACACGCCGTCGTGGTGGAACTCGGAGCTGGCCGGGTCGAGGCAGATCGCGATGTCCACGCCCGGCCGGTAGCCGCTGTCCTCGACGGCGCGGACCACGAACTCCAGCGCCTCGTCGGCGGTGGCGAAGTCCGGCGCGAAGCCGCCCTCGTCGCCGACGTTGGTGCTGTGCCCGGCCGCGGCCAGGGCCCGGCGCAGCGTGTGGAACACCTCGGAGCCCATCCGGACCGCCTCGGCGAAGCTCGGCGCGCCGACCGGAGCGATCATGAACTCCTGGAAGTCGAGCGGATTGTCGGCGTGCGCGCCGCCGTTGACGATGTTCATCATCGGCACCGGCAGCAGCCGTGCGCCGACGCCGCCGACGTAGCGGTACAGCGGCTGCCGGTGTGCGACCGCGGCGGCCCGGACGGTCGCCAGGGAGATTCCCAGGATCGCGTTCGCGCCGAGCCGCCCCTTGCCCGGCGTGCCGTCCAGCGCGATCATCGTCTCGTCGACGAGGGCCTGGTCGTCGGCGTCGAGGCCGGTCACCGCCGCGGCGAGCTCGCCGTTGACGGCGGCGACGGCCTTGGTGACGCCCTTGCCGTGGAAGCGCGCGGGGTCGCCGTCGCGCAGCTCGACGGCCTCGTTGGCGCCCGTCGACGCGCCCGACGGCACCGCGGCGCGGCCCGTCGAACCGTCGGCGAGGACCACGTCGACCTCCACCGTCGGGTTGCCGCGGCTGTCCAGCACCTGGCGCCCGACCACCTGCGTGATCGCCGTCATCGATCCACCTCCTGCATCTCGTCGATGTGCTTGTCGATGTCTGTCGCGGTGGCCACTCTGGCAGGCCGCGACGGTGCCGGCACCGCGACGATGAACACGTTGACCCGTACCCTGGGGTGCGGGTTTAAGGTCGCGGGATGCGAGTGGGGGAACTGGCGCGCAGGACCGGCACGACCGTGCGGGCCCTGCGCTACTACGAGTCCGCGGGCCTGGTCGTGCCGCGGCGGCTGAGCAACGGCTACCGTGAGTACGACCCGATCGCGGTCCGGCTCGTCGAGCAGATCCGGCAGCTGACCGCGCTCGGCCTCGCCGTCGAGGAGACCCGCCCGTTCGTCGAGTCGATCGCCGGCGGCGCCGAGGACACCGACGTGTGCGCGGCGGCGCTCGCCACGTATCGCAGCACCATCGACACCCTGCAGGACCGCATCAGCCGGCTGACCGCGCAGCGGGACGCGCTCAGCACCCGCCTCGACGCCGCCACCACCCGCGTCGCGACCGGCCCGCCGTCACCGGGCGCGGACCCGGCCGGGCTCGTCGGCCGCCGCCTGCCGGACCTCGCGTTCTACTGCACCGACGGCCGCCCGGTCGACCTCGGCGCGCTCGGCCCCGGGCGGACCGTCGTCTTCGTGTACCCGCTCACCGGCCGTCCCGGCGTCGACCTGCCCAACGGCCTGATCGAGGTGCACGGGGCGCTGGCCGGCACCGAGCAGGCGACCTGGCTGCGCGACCACCACGCCGAGCTGCGCAACGCGGGCGTCGACCGGGTCTACGGCCTGTCCGCCCAGTCCACCGGCTACCAGCGTGAGCTCGTCCACCGGCTGCGGCTGCCGTACCCGCTGATCCCCGACCCGCGCATGCTGCTGGCCGCCGGGCTGGAGCTGCCGACCTTCACCGCCGCCGGCATGACCCTCTACGAGCGGCTCACCCTCGTCGTGCTCGACGACGTCGTCGAGCACGTGTTCCACCCGATCCCCGAGCCGGCCGCCCATCCGCTCGCCGTCCTGGCCTGGCTCGCCGGCCTGGCCCGCCAGACGCCGGTGACGCCCGCTCGGCCGGCCCGGGGTCACGCGGCGAAGATGCGGGTGTAGATGTCGTCGATGACGTCGTTCTTCGCCAGGCTGTAGTCGCCCGGGTTCGCCGCTGTGCGCTCCGCGATCTGCTGCTTGACCGCCGCGTACAGGGCCAGGTCCTGCGGATGCGTGCGCAGCCAGTCCCGGAAGAGCAGGTGCCGGACCGGCTCCGGGGCGCCCCGCGGCCACACATGCAGGTGGACGTCGGCGGCGGCGCTGACGAGCATCCGGTGCCCGTGCCACCACGGCTCGCGCAGCACGAGCACGTAGCCGGCGGCGGTCAGGGCCGGCACGTAGGCGGACTCGTCGGCGGTGTCCGCGATGAGCAGGTCGACGTCGATGACCGGCTTCGCGGCCAGTCCCGGCACCGACGTGGAGCCCACGTGCTCCAGGCCTGCGACGAGGTCGCCGAGGACGGCGCGGATCGCGGTGCTCACCGCCGCGTACCTGGCCGGCCACGCCGGGTCGTACGGGTGCAGCACGACCGGGGCGGGCGGCTTCGGCCACTCGCCGACGACGCCCGCGTGCAGCTGTTCCGTTGTGCCGTGGAAGCGCCGCACGACCTCTGGTGGGTGTTCGACCATCGTGACCTCCGTCCGAAGCAAAGTCGGCCAGACTACGCGACCACCGGCCGGGCGGGCAACGCGACCGCGGCAAGTCCCGCGTCCGCCCACGGGACGCCGACCTTGACCAGTACAGTCCGGACGGAGGGCGAAACTCCGAGAAGGAGGCACCCGATGGCGACCGGCTCGCCCGACGGCCGGGCCCATGACACGGCACGGCTGGCGCTGGTCGTGGGCGCGCTCGGCGTCGTCTTCGGCGACATCGGGACCAGCCCGATCTACACGCTGCAGACGGTCTTCGCGCCGAGCGACCCGCATCCCGTGCCGGTCAGCGAGGCCAACGTCTACGGTGTCGTGTCGCTGGTGTTCTGGTCCGTGATGACCGTCGTGACCGTCACCTACGTGCTCCTGGCGATGCGCGCCGACAACGACGGCGAGGGCGGCATCATGGCGCTGATCACGCTGCTGCGCCGGTGGGGCGGCGGGCAGCGCGGCCGGCGGACCGCGGCGGTGCTGGCGGCGCTCGGCATCTTCGGCGCGGCGCTGTTCCTCGGCGACAGCATGATCACCCCGGCGATCTCCGTGCTGTCCGCGGTCGAGGGGATCAAGACGGTCGAGCCGTCCCTCGCCGAGGCGGTGGTGCCGGTCACCGCCGCCATCATCATCGTGCTGTTCCTGGTCCAGCGGCGCGGCACCGCCGCCGTCGGCCGGGTCTTCGGGCCGGTGATGATCCTGTGGTTCGTCGTCATCGGCGGGATCGGGATCACCGGGATCGCCCGGGACCCGACATCCTCCGGGCGCTCTCGCCGACCTACGCGATCGGGTTCCTGTCCGGGCACTTCGGCGTGGCCTTCTTCTCCCTCGCCGCCGTGGTCCTCGCCGTCACCAGCGCCGAGGCGCTGTACGCCGACATGGGGCACTTCGGCCGGCGCGCCATCACCCGGGGCTGGCTGTGGCTGGTCTTTCCCGCGTGCGTGCTGAGCTACCTCGGCCAGGGGGCGCTCATCCTCAAGGACCCGGCCAACATCGACGGCCCGTTCTTCCTGCTCGTGCCGGAGTGGGCGCGGCTGCCCCTGGTCGTCCTGGCGACCGCGGCCACCGTCATCGCCGCCCAGGCCGTGATCACCGGCGCGTACTCCGTCGCGGCCCAGGCCGCCGAGCTGGGCTACCTGCCGCGGCTGCGGGTCGTGCACACCTCGGAGTCGCAGATCGGTCAGATCTACGTCCCGTGGATCAACTGGCTGCTGCTGGTCTCGGTCCTCACGCTCATCTTCGCGTTCCGCAGCTCCGCCGCGCTGGCGTTCGCGTTCGGCATGGCGGTCACCGGCACGATCACCATCACCACGCTGATGTTCTTCTACATCGCCAGGCAGAAGTGGACCGTCCCGCGCTGGCTGCTCGTCGGCGGCGCGGCCGTGCTGCTCGCCGTCGACCTGCTGTTCGTGGCGGCCAACCTGACCAAGTTCGTGCACGGCGCCTGGCTGCCGCTGCTCATCGGCCTCACCGCGTTCACCGTCATGACGACGTGGCAGAAGGGCCGGCGGATCGTCACCGCCGAGCGGCAGCGGCAGGAGGGCTCGCTGCGCGAGTTCATCGACGGGCTGCACGACGGCAGCACGCGGCTGGCGCAGGTGCCCGGCACCGCGGTCTTCCTCAACCGTGGCAAGGAGACGACGCCGCTGGCGATGCGCGCCAACGTGGAGCACAACCACGTGCGGCACGAGCACGTGCTCATCCTCGCGCTGGTGACCGAGCCCGTCCCGCGGGTCCCGGCCGCCGAGCGGATCAGCGTCGACCACCTCGGGTACACCGACGACGGCATCGTCCACGTGACCGTCCGGTTCGGGTACATGGACACCCCGGACGTGCCGGCCGCGCTGCGCCTGCTCGATCCGGCCACCACCGAGGGACGGCTCCAGCTGGACACGGCGTCGTACTTCCTGTCGAAGATCGACCTGCGCCGCGGCGACCGGCCGAGCATGCCCGCCTGGCGCAAACGGCTGTTCGTCGCCACCTCGTACATCACCGCCGACGCCGTCGAGCACTTCGGCCTGCCCCGCGACCGGACCGTCATCATGGGCTCCCACATCGAAGTCTGAAGTTGGCTCTTGCCAGCCGGCGCTGGTTCGAATAATGATGTAGTCCTTCGTAAGTTCGTCAACACCTCTGTGTATTGCTGCCCGCCGCGGCCGACAGAGGTGTCTGCTCCGTGCCCTCCGCCAGCGCACCCCTCCGAGCCGAGGACCCCTGATGAGACGAGCCCTGCGCCTCACCCTCACCCTGCTCACCGCCCTGCTCACCGCCCTGACCCTCGCCGCCGGCACACCCGCCGCCGCGCATCCCACCGGGCCGCAGTGGAAGCCCCTGACCTACACGTCCGCGCCGGCCGACAACCCGCTGAAGGGGTTCATGCCGTTCGCCGGTGACTTCGACACCTTCCCGCACAGCATGGAGTGGTTCTACCTGCCGCTGCGCGACGTGATGACCGGGCCGCGGCAGTTCCGGTGGGACGCCCTGGAGCGGCAGCTCGACGCCGTCGCCGGGCGCGGCCACCAGGCCGTGTTCCGGTTCTACCTCGACTACCCGGGCAAGCCCACCGGCATCCCGCAGTACCTGCTCGACGCCGGGCTGGTCACCCGCCCGTACCAGGACTTCGGCAACAACGGCGTGAGCGTCGCGCCCGACTACAGCGACCCCCGCCTGGTCTCCGCCCTGGAGAACTTCGTCACCGCGCTCGGCCGCCGCTACGACGGCGACCCGCGCATCGGGTTCATCACCCTCGGGCTGATCGGCTTCTGGGGCGAGTGGCACACCTGGCCGTACGACGGCTGGACCCAGCCCGAGAACTGGATGCCGGACACCGACGTGCTCACCCGCGTCCTCGGCCGGTACGAGGCCGCGTTCGACAAGACGTTCCTGCTCGCGCGGTACCCCAGCCAGCAGAACAAACCGCTGGGCATCGGCTACCACGACGACTCCTTCGCCTTCGAGACGCTGCCGCCGACGTCATGGCACTTCGTGCAGCGCCTCATCGACGAGGGCGTCACCGAGAAGTGGCGCACCCAGCCGATCGGCGGCGAGCTGCGCCCCGAGATCCAGTCCTGCCTGTGGGACGAGCCGGTCAGCTGCGCCCAGTCGGAGAGCTACCCCGACTCCGTCGCGCAGACCCACGCGTCCTGGCTCATCAACCACGCCGCGTTCACCGGCGGCGGGTTCACCGGCGACAAGTACCAGCGGGCCGTCGCCGGTGCGAAGTCCCTCGGCTACGAGCTGACCGTCACCGAGGCGGCGCTCGCCCGCGACCGGGTCACCGTCCGCGTCGCGAACCTCGGCGTGGCCCCGTTCTACGCCGACTGGTGGGCCGAGCTCGCCATCGTGGACGGTCGCGGCCGCGTCGAACGGCGCTGGCACACCGGCTGGAGCATGGCCGGCATCCAGCCGGGTCAGGCCGCCACGACGCTGACCGCCCACATCGACACCCGCGGCCTGCGCCCCGGCCGCCACACCGTCGTCATGCGGGTGGCCAACCCGCTGCGCGACGGCATCCCGCTGCGCTTCGCCAACACCGCCCAGAACAACAGCACCGGCTGGCTCACGCTCGGCACCGTCTGACTCTGGAAGGGACACGGTCATGCGATCCCCTCGCACCCTGGTCGCCGCCGTCACGGCGACCCTGGTCCTCGCCCTGCTGCCCGCCGGGGCCGCCACCGCGGCGCCGGCCGGCCCGCCGCCGCGGCCGGCCGCCGGGCCCGGCCCCGACACCAGCCTCACCACCCACACCTACGGCTACGCCGACGCCCCGCTCGGGCAGCCGCTGAAAGGCTTCGCCCCCTACCTGTTCCCCGGCGACAACCTGTCCACGAAGTACCCGGGCGGCCTCGTCTGGAGCTACTTCGCGCTCAACGAGGTCATGAAGGACCCGGCCAGCTGCTCCGTCTTCGACTGGAGCGTGTTCGAGAAGGCCCTCGACGAGGCCGCCGTCTGGGGCCGCCAGGTCGCGTTCCGCTTCTACGTCGAATACCCCGGCGGCAGCGGCACCCACCCGGGCAACGGCATCCCGCCGTGCCTCAACGGCAAGATGGCGCTGCGCACCAACGGGTTCTGGGGCACCGTCAGCCCCGACTACGACGACCCGGACGTCATCGCCGCGCTCACCAGCTTCATCAACGCGTTCGCCGCCCGCTACGACCGGGCCGGCCCCGGCGGCACCGCCGACCCGCGCATCGGGTTCATGTCCCTGGGCCTCGTCGGCCTGTGGGGCGAGTGGCACACCTGGCCCTACGACAGGGACCGGGCCGACGGCTACCCCGACCTGATGCCGACCGACGCGACCATCCGCACCATCATCGGCGCGTACGACGCCGCGTTCTCCAACATCCAGCTGGAGGTGCGCTATCCGCTCGCCGGCACCGAGACGGCCGGCATCGGCTTCCACGACGACTCCTGGCCCTACAAGGAGTGGCGCAACGGGCAGCTGAAGGGCATGACCCTGCCGATGTCGATGAACGGCTGGGACGACGCGTTCCTGCAGCTGCAGCTCAACACCGGCACCGAGAACCGGTGGACCACCCAGTCCATCGGCGGCGAGGCCCGGCCCGAGATCCAGGGCAGCCTCTACACCGACTGGCCCGGCGGGTCCGGCCAGGTCGACGACGTCCTCGCCGCGACCGAGCTCACCCACATCACCTGGATGATCAACCAGACCGGTGCCGGCGGGTACAGCCCCGGCGACCCGAAGGTCGCCGCGGGCGTGCGCAAGATGGGCTACAACCTGCACATCCCGCAGGCGAACTTCAACGCCACCGCGTCCGGCACGTTCAAGGTCGGCGTCACCATGCAGAACACCGGCGTCGCGCCGTTCTACTACCCGTGGACGACCGTCATCGGCCTGCGCAACGCCGCCGGCACCGTCGTGAAGACCTGGGACACGAGCTGGGACCTGCGGCAGGTGCAGCCCCTGAAGATCCGCACGTTCCCGGACTGGAACACCGGAGTGTCCTATCTGGACTACGGCCGGCCGGTGAACTTCGCCGCCACGCTCAGCACCGCCGGCGTGCCCGCGGGCTCCTACAGCCTGGTGCTGAAGGTCCGCAACCCGCTGGAGACGGTCACGCCGGACGTGCTGCGGGCCCGGCCCGCCGCCAGCCGCCTCACCGACTGGGTCATCGACCAGTGGCGCCCGGCGATGCCGCTGTCCTTCGCCAACGCCAACCAGGGCACCGACGGCTGGGTCGACCTCGGGCCGCTCTCGACGTCCGGCACCTGCACCGGTGACTGCGCCGCGCCGTCGGTGCCGTCGGGGCTGACCGCGACCGGGGTCACGAACACGAGCGTGTCGCTGTCATGGTCGCCGTCGACCGACAACGTCGGGGTCACCGGCTACCAGGTGTTCCGGGGGTCGGTCCTCGCCGGCTCGCCGACCGGGACCACGTTCACCGACACGGGTCGATCGCCCGGCCAGACGTACCAGTACACGGTGCGCGCGGTCGACGCGGCCGGCAACGTCTCCGGACCGTCCACCACGGTCCCGGCGACGACGACGGGCTGCGCGGGGGACTGCACGGCACCCACCGCGCCCACCCTGTCGTCACCGGCGAAGACCTCGTCCAGCGTGTCGCTGTCGTGGTCCGGTGCCACGGACAACGTCGGCGTCACCGGTTACGAGGTCCTGCGCGGGTCCACCGTGGCCGGCACGGTCACCGGCACCTCGTACACCGACACCGGCCTGACCGCGTCCACCGCCTACAGCTACACGGTCCGCGCCCTGGACGCCGCCGGGAACCGCTCGCCGGCCAGCAACACGGTGGCGGTCACGACGACCGCGGCGCCCGCCGGGCTGGTCCTGGACGACTTCGACGGCACCCCGGCGTACCCGGCGGCGGCGCAGAACGACCTCGGCAAATGGACCGGCGGCAACTGCTTCCTCGACGGCGGCGGCTCCGGTGTGGTGTCCGGCGGGGCGCTGAGCCTGCGGTACAACAACTGCGGCTGGTTCGGCTCCGACGTCGGCGTCGACCTGAGCGGCCGCACCTACCTCGTCATCCGGGTCAAGGGCGCGGCCGGGGGCGAGCAGACCCACTTCAACCTCGGGCTCGGCGGCACCACGAAGGTGTTCGGCGACTTCACCCTCGACGGCGGCGCCCACCCCGTCATCACCACGTCCTACCAGGACATCCGCATCCCGATGACCGCCAACGGCATCAGCCGCACCGCACCCGGTCAGCTCGCCATGGGCTTCTGGTACGGCGGCAGCTCCACCGTCACCATCGACAGCATCACCTTCCAGTAGGTATTCCCGCACGAGCCCGGCCGGGAGCGTCGTCCCCGGCCGGGCTGTCGCCCATACTCGGTGGGTGGCAGCTGCCGTCAGCGTCGAGGAGCTCGTGGAGCGGGCCGCCGAGCTGGTGCGGCACTGCGCCGAGGCCGACGACCCCGGCGCGCTGGACGACGCCGTGCGCCTGCTGCGCCAGGCCGCGGACCTCGGTCCCGCCGGTGACCCGGACCGCGCGGTGGCGCTCGGCAACCTCAGCTACGCCCTGCGGATGCGGTTCGAGCGGCAGGGCGCTCCGGAGGACCTGCACGAGGCCGTCACGGCCGGGACGGCGGCGGTCGACACGGTCGGCCCGGACAACCCGAACCTCTTCATGTGCCTGCTCAACCTCGGCGGCGCACTGCAAACGCGCGCCGAGCGGACCGGCGACGGCGCCGACTTCGACGAGGCGGCGCGGGTCACCACGGCGGCGGTGCACGCGGTCCCGCCCGCCGACGGGCGCCGGGCGCTGGCGTTGTCCAACCTGAGCTTCCTGCTGACCGCGCGCTTCAGGGTGCCCGGCGGCCTCGCGTCGCTCGACGCCGCCATCGACGCCGCCCGCGCGGCGGTGCGCGCGCTGCCGCCGGACGCCCCGGAGCGGGTGTCCGCGCTGGTCAACGTCGGCATCGCGCTCACCACACGGTTCGAGCACCGCGGCGCCGCCGCTGACCTGGATGCCGCGATCGAGGCGGGCACGGCCGCGCTCGCCGCCGCGCCGCCGGGGCACCCGATGCGCGGGGCGGTGCTGACGAACCTGAGCCAGATGCGGCGCCTGCGGTTCGCGTGTACCGGGGGCGCGGCCGACCTGGACGAAGCGGTCCGGACCGGCCGGGAGGCCGTCGCGTCGTTCCCGCCCGGGCACAGCTCCCTGGACCGCCCGCTGAGCAACCTGAGCATGGCGCTCGCGGAGCGGTTCGAGCACCGCGGATCACTGCCCGACCTCGACGAGGCGATCGAGCTGAACGGATCGGCGCTCGAGGCCCTCCCACCGGCGCACACGTTCCGCCTGACGGTGCTGTCCAACCTCGGCTACCTGCTGCGCCTGAGGTTCCTGCAGACGGCCGACCCGGCCGATCTGCGCACCTGTGTGCAGGTGCTGCGGGCGACCCTCGACGCGTCGGACGAGCGGAACCCGCTGCGCCCCAAGCTCGTCATGAACGTCGCCGGTGCGCTGTTCGAACGCTTCGACCGCTCACGCGACCTCGGTGATCTCGACGAGGCGGTCCGGCTGTTGCGCGGCGCCTCGGCCGGGCTCTACCCGGACCATCCGGACCGGTGCGACGTGCTCACGAACCTCGCCGGCGCGCTACGGGTGCGGTACGTCGTGACGGGCCGTCCGGTGGACATCGAGGAGGCCGTGTGGGCGGCGCGGGCGGCGTGCGCCGGCGCTCCGGCGGACAGCGCCTACCGGCACGTGTACCTGTCGAGCCTGGGCCTGGCCCTGGTCACCAGATCCGGCCTGCCGGGGCACGCGGCGGACCTCGACGAGGGCGTCGACGCCACGCGGGCGGCCGCCGCCGCCGGCACCAACGGCACCGTCGTCGCCAACGGGCTGTCCAACCTCGGCGTCGTGCTGCAGCAACGGTTCCACCAGTACGGGCGGCCCGAGGACGTCGAGGAGTCGATCCGCGTCTGCCGCGCCGCCGTCGAGGCCGTCCCGGCGGCACATCCCGAGCTGGCCAGGCACCTTGCCAACCTCGGTATCGGGCACTACCAGCGATTTCTGGCCGGGCGGGAGGCACAGGACGCGCACACCGCGTTCCGGCTGGCCCGGCAGGCGACGGCGGTGCCGACAGCACCGGCCGTCGAGCGGTTGCGGGCGGCGCACGGCTGGGGCCAGATCGCCGCCGACGTCGGCCAGTGGCCGGACGCCGCCGACGGCTACGACGAGGCCGTCCAGCTGCTGCTGGTGCTCGCCTGGCGCGGCCTGGACCGGCGCAGCCGCGAACACCTGCTCGGGGACAACGCCGGCACCGCCACGTCCGCCGGGGCGTGCGCCGTCGCCGCCGGTGACCCGCACCGCGCCGTGCGGCTGCTCGAACAGGGTCGCGGCGTCCTGTGGACCCAGTTGCTCGCCGGCCGCACCGAGCTGACCGTGCTGCGGGAACGGACCCCGGGGCTGGCCGCCGCCCTGGAACGGGTCCGGACCGAGCTCGACCGTCCCGCACCGGCCCACCCCGGCATGACGGGTGCGTGACCGTGCGACGGGAGATCAGCGTGGAGGGGCCACGCGACGCGGACGACGTCTGGGACCGCTATGTGCGGCCGGCGCGGTGGCCGGAGTGGTCGCCGCAGATCCGCTCGGTCGACTACGCGGCGGACCGCCTCGAGCCGGCCACGTCCGGGGTGCTGCGCGGGCCGGCCGGGCTGCCGGTGCGCTTCCGGATCCTCGCCGTCGACGGGTCGGCCCCGGTCCGGACCTGGTCCTGGACGGCCACGGCGGCCGGTGTACGACTGGCGCTCCGGCACACGGTCGAGGCCGCCGGCACCGGTACGCGGACCGGACTGGTCGTCGAGGGACCCGCACCGGTGGTGGTCGCCTACCTGCCGGTCGCCCGTCTGGCCCTGCACCGTCTCGTCCACTGACCGGGCGTCGCCGCCGGTCGCCGGTCCCTGCTCGGTCACTGGTCCTTGCGCGGTCGCCGGTCGTTGCGTGATCACCGGTCTTTTGTCGGTCACCGGTCGCGTGCCACGTCGCGGCGGACGCGGCGCACGGGGGCCGGCATGAACAGGTCCACCAGGTCGTCGAGGCGGATCAGCAGCACCCCGCAGACGGCACCCACCGGGAGTGCCACCGCCGTGGCGGCCGGATCGAGCGGCGGCGTCCCCGCCACCGCGACGCCGAGCACCGCGACGCCGGCCGCCGCCAGCAGCAGCCCGTTACGGACCAGGTGCCGGGCGCCCAGGGGCCGCTCGGCCGCGCCGAAGCAGGCGCAGCGGGCGCCGGTGCCGCGGTGCACGGCGAGCGCCACGCCGGTGGTGAACACGGCCAGCAGCCCGCCGGCCAGGGCGAGCACCAGCACCGCGAGGGGCCGGGCCGCCGGCCACCCGCCGGCCACGGCGGCCGCCGCCGCGCCGAGCCCGACGACGAGGCCGGCCTCGGCGACCGTGGCCGCCATCGCCACGCCGCGGACCCGGCCGGCGGGGACGAACGGCACCGGCCGCAGCGACTCCGCGAACGCCTGCTGCGCGGCCCGGCCGCGCAGCTTGGTCCAGGCGGACGCGGCGAACACGCACCACAACGCCGCCGTCAACGCCAATGACAGGTACGACATCGACCGTTCCCTTCAGTGTGGCTCAGTGTGGCTCAGTGTGGCTCCGGGTGCCCCAGCGCGCCGCAGTGCGGCGCCGTGGGCAGGGTGTCGAGCCGGGCGCGCAGCTGCTCCGCGCCGGCGTCGCCGAGGTCGGCGAGGATCTGCCCGGCGACCCGCCACGCGGCCTGCGCGGCGTCCGGCCGGCCGGACGCCAGGTGCGTGTCGCCGAGGTGGGTGAGCACCTTGGTCTCGTTGAACCGGTCGCCGGACCGGCGGCACAGCGCCAGCGCCAGCTCGTAGCACTCCGTCGCGCGGGCGTACTCGCCCTGGTGGTGGTGCACGTATCCGAGGCTGTCCAGGGTGGCCGCCTGACCGCTGCGGTCGTCCAGCTCGTGCTGCAGCGCCAGGGCGCGCCGGCAGTGGGTGAGGCTGTCCGCCCACTCGCGCCGCCCGGCGTGCACCCAGCCGACCAGGTTCAGCGCCCGGCCGCGCCCGAGGCGGTGCCCGGCCTCGGTGTACAGCCGCAGCGCGCACGCGCTGCGCTCGCGCATCAGCGCCCACTCGCCCCGGGACTCGGCGAGGCGGGCGAGCGCGAAGTACACGCCCGCGCGGCCCGCCGTGTCGCCGAGCCGCTCGTAGCCGCGCAGCGCCGCCCGGTACGCGGCCTCGGCGTCGTCGTACCGTCGCAGGTGCGCGTGGGCGCAGCCGAGGAACCGTTGCGCCCAGGCGCGTTCGCGGTGCTCGCCGAGCCGCTCGGTGGCCTCGATCGCGAGCCGCCCGACCTCGACGAGGTCCTGCCACCGTCCCTGGTTGTGCAGCAGCCCGGCGAGGACCCGGGCCAGCTGCCACGCGCGCCGGGCGAACCCCGCCTCGACGGCCAGCCCGGCCGCGGCCAGCATCGCCGGCCGGTGCTCGGCGAACCAGTCCAGCGCCCGCCGCTCGCCGGTGCACGGCTCGACCAGCACCCCGGCCGGCGGCGGGTCCGCGACCACGGCGGGCTGGTGCGGCTCCACCCGCAGCGCGGCGGCCTGCCCGGCGTGCACGTAGTGGTCGATGACCCGGCCCACCGCGGCGGCCCGCTCGGTGCCGGCGTCGCAGCGGCCGGCCAGTTCCGTCGCGTAGCTGCGCAGCAGGTCGTGCATGACGTACCGGCCCGGGCTGTGCTCGGTGAGCAGGTGGGCGCGGGTCAGCTCGGACAGCAGGGACCTGGTCCGCTCGGCCGGCAGCCCGGCGAGGCTGGCCGCCGCCGCGACGCCGACGTCGGGCCCCGGGGCCAGCGCGAGCAGCCGGAACAGCGCGGCGACCGGCGGGTGCAGCGCCCGGTAGGACCACGAGAGCACGTTGCGCACGTCGGTGGCGGGGTCGCCGGCGTCGAGCACGTCGAGCCGGCTCACCCGCAGCTCGTCGGCCCAGCGGGCGAGCGGGAAGCCCGGATGGGCGGCGGCCCGGCCGGCCAGCACCCCCAGGGCCAGCGGCAGCCGCGCGCACCGTTCGGCGATCAGCTCCGCGGCGCCGGGCTCGGCGGCCACCCGGCCGGTGCCGAGCCGCCGCGCCAGGAACTGCCGCGCCTGCCCGGGCGAGAACAGGGCGACCGGCACCGGCCGGGCACCCTCGGCCGCCACCAGCCCGGTGAGCTGGTCCCGGCTGGTCACCACGACCAGGCAGCCGGGCGTGCCGGGCAGCAGCGGGCGGACCTGGGCGGCGTCGCGCGCGTTGTCGAGCAGGATCAGCATCCGCCGGCCGGCGACCAGGGTGCGGTACAGCGCGGTCGCGGCCGAAGGCTCGGACGGCACGTTCTCGGCCCGCACGCCGAGCGCGTCCAGGCACAGCCGCACCGCCTCGGCGTCGCCCATCGGCGCCGCACCGGCGCTGAACCCGCGCAGGTCGAGGTAGATCTGCCCGTCGGGGAACCGGTCGCGGACCCGATGGGCCCAGTGCACCGCCAGCGCGGTCTTGCCGACCCCCGCCGTGCCCGACAGCACCAGTACGGCGGCCGGCGCGGCACCGTTGAGCGGCTCGTCGAGGCGGGCGACCTCCGCGGCGCGGGACACGAAGCCGGGCACGTCCGCCGGGAGCTGCGCGGGCGTCCGCCAGGCCCGCCGGGGCAGCCCGCCGTCGGAGGCGTCGTTGCGCAGGATCGTCCGGTACGCGTCGCGCACCTCCGGCGACGGGTCCGCGCCGAGCTCCTCGACGAGCCGGTACCGCAGCTCGGCGTAGCACTCCAGCGCGTCGACCGTGCGGCCGGTCAGGTGCAGGGCCCGCATCAGGACCGCGGTGAGCGGCTCGACCAGCGGGTACTCGCCGATCGCCTCGGTCAGCGGGGCGAGGACCGTGCCGGCGTTGCCGCAGCGCAGCTCCGCCTCGGCCCACCGCACCAGGGCGTCGACGTGCTGGCGGCGCCACGCCCTGCGCATCCGCTCGGCCCAGCTCCCGGGCAGCCCGGCGAGCGGCTCCCCGGTCCACAGGTTCAGCGCCCGGCGCAGCAGCGCCACCCCCTCGCCGTCGGGCCGGCCGCGGGCCCGGTCGATGAGGTCGCGGAACAGGTTCAGGTCGATCCGGTCGGGCGTGACGTCCAGCACGTATCCGCCGGAGCGGCGCGGCAGCACGGGCGCGTCGCCGTCGCCGGCCAGCAGCCGGCGCAGCCGGGTGAGGTAGACCTGCAGGGTGCGCCGGGCGCCGGCGGGGGCCTCGTCCCACACCCGGTCGATGAGGACCTCGGTGCTGACCGGTCGGCCGGCGTCGGCGGCCAGCACCGCCAGGACGTGCCGCTGCTGCGGTGGCCCGGCGTCCGCCACGTGGTTGCCGAGCCGCAGTTCCACCGCCCCGAGTAACCGAATCTCCATGCCACCGCCCCCGTTGGCAGCGTCCGGCGTCAATGCCTGACTCGGCGATGTCTATCTCATCACCCGTTCCGGCAGGGCGCCAGCAATTCATTAACGAATCGACCTCGGTCTTCGTCGCATGCTGTGGGGCAGCCCGGCCGGAGATCACCGGCCGGTGCCTCCACTCATCCGAACGACGGAAGGGAAGGTGCACATGCGAGCGGTCAAGAATGCGGCCGGCGCGGTAGCCGACCGGCTCCTCGGCCTGGTCGTGCCGCACACCGTGGCCCGGGCAGCGGACTGCGACTACGAGTGCTGCGCCCCGCGGAACAAGGCGCGGTACTGCTGCTACTACCCGGGCGGCACGCACCACTGCGGCAGCTGCGTCACGTACATCGCCTGCTGATCCTGCAGTGAGCACGGCGGATCGCCGGTGTCCGCGGGCACCGGCGGTCCGTGGCCAGTCAATCCATCCGTTCGCCGGTCGACCGGCAGCTGCAAAGGCGGTATCCGTGCCTCTCCTCATTGTCGTCGTGACGCTCGTCGGCGTCCTGTGCGTGCTGAACCTGGTGCTGGCCCTCGGCGTGATCCGCCGGCTGCGCGAGCACACCGATCTGATCGACGCCGTGTACGAGCTCGTCGGCAGCGCACCCGGTGCCGGCCCGGCCGACTCCGGGCCGTCCGCCGGTGACACCGTCGCCCACTTCCTCGCCACCACCACCGACGGCGCGCCGGTCGGCCGGGACGACCTGGCGCCGTCGACCGTCGTGGCGTTCCTGGCCGCGGACTGCACGGGCTGCCAGGAGCAGCTGCCCGGGTTCCTCGCCTGGGCGCGCGGCCAGGACCGGCAGCGGATCCTGGCGGTCGTGAACTCCCACGACAGCGACCCGAGCGACCTCGTCGCGCAGCTCTTGCCGGTGGCACGGGTGGTCCTGGAAGGCGCGAAGCCGCCGGTCGCCCGCGCGTTCGGGGTGCGCTCGTACCCGAGGTTCTGCGTGCTCGGGCCCGACGCGACGCTGTCCGCGGTCGTCCCGTCGGCGTCCCGGCTGCCGGTCGGCGCCCGGGCGTGACCGCCGACGCCTCCGACCCGGGACCCGGTCCGCGCGCCCTGGCCGGCACCGCCGGCCGGGCCACCGCGATGGTCTGGCGCTCCGCGCGCGGCCACGTCCTGGGCTACGTCGCCGCCACCGTGGTCACCGCGGCGGCGCCGGTCGCGATGGCCTGGCTCACCCGCGAGGTGCTGGACCGGGTCGCCCGGCCGGACCGGGCCGGCCCGGCCGCTGGGCTGCTCGCCCTGGCCCTGGCCCTCGCGGCCGCGGGCGCCGCGCTGGCGGTCGCCGCCCACGCCGCGGAGTACCTGCGTGCCGAGGTGGACCGGCGGGCCGCGCTGCGCGGCAAGGACGAGCTGTTCGCCGCCGTGGCGGGCCTTCCGGGGCTGGCCCGCTTCGAGAGCCCGGCGTTCCTGGACCGGCTGCGGCTGGGCGTGCTGAGCGCGGCCAACCCGGGGCGGCTCGTGGACACCGCGCTGACCGTGTTCCGCAGCGGCCTGACGGTCGCCGGGTTCGTCGGCTCGCTGGCCCTGATCAGCCCGGCCTTCACCGGCGTCGTCCTCGCCTCGGCCGTCCCCGCGCTGATCATCGAGGTGCGCCTGTCGCGCCAGCGGGCCGGCCTGCTGTGGCGGATCGGCCCGGTGGAGCGGCGCGGGATGTTCTACGCCAACCTGCTGTCCACTGTGGACGCGGCCAAGGAGATCCGGCTGTTCGGCCTCGGCGGCTTCCTGCGCGGCCGGATGCTCGACGAGCAGCGCACCGCCGACGCGGCCCGGCGCCGCATGGACCGCCGGGAGCTGCTGGTCCAGGGCTCGCTGGCCGGCTGCTCGGCCGCGGTCGCCGGGGCCGGCCTGGTCTGGGCCGTGCTCGCCGCGGGCGACGGCCGGCTCAGCGTCGGTGACGTGTCGATGTTCGTGGCCGCGATGGCCGGTGTACAGGCATCCCTGGGCACGCTCGTCTCGGCCGGCGTGATGGCCTACGAACACCTGCTGACGTTCCACCACTACGTCGCGGTGGTCACCGCCGAGCCCGACCTGCCGGCGCCGCCCTCGCCCCGGCCGCTGCCGGCGCTGCGCGGCGCGATCGAGCTGCGCGACGTGTGGTTCCGGTACAGCCCGGACCACCCGTGGGTGCTGCGCGGGCTCAACCTGAGCATCCCGTGCGGGCAGACGGTCGCCCTCGTCGGGCGCAACGGCGGCGGCAAGAGCACCCTGGTGAAGCTGCTGTGCCGGTTCTACGACCCGACCCGCGGCGAGATCCGCTGGGACGGCGTGGACATCCGGGACGTGCCGCGGAGCGGCTGCGGGCCAGGATCGGTGCGGTGTTCCAGGACTTCGTGTCCTACGAGCTGACCGCCACCGAGAACATCGCCGTCGGTGACCTGTCCGCCGTCGCCGACCCGCGCCGGGTCGCCGAGGCGGCCAGGGACGCCGGGGTGCACGACACGATCGCCGGGCTGCCGCGTGGGTACCGCACGATGCTCAGCCGGGCCTTCGACGCCGGGCAGGCCGACGGCGACGACCCCGAGCCGGCCACGGGTGTGCTGCTGTCCGGCGGCCAGTGGCAGCGGGTGGCGCTCGCGCGGGCGTTCCTGCGGCGGGACCGGGACCTGCTGATCCTGGACGAGCCGAGCGCCGGCCTCGATCCGGAGGCGGAGCACCAGGTGCACAGCCACCTGCGCACCCTGCGGGCCGGGCGGACCAGCCTGGTCGTGTCGCACCGGCTCGGCGCGGTGCGCGACGCCGACCGGATCGTGGTGCTGGCCGACGGTGTCGTGGCCGAGGAGGGCACCCACGCCGACCTGGTCGCCGCAAACGGCGGCTACGCGCGGCTCTTCGCCCGCCAGGCGGCCGGATACCGCGACGACGGCGTGGCCGCCGAGCCCACGGCGGTGCACGGATGACGACGTGGCTCCCTTTCACCGTGGCCGTGCTGGCCGTGCTCACCGCCGTGGGGTGGCTGCGCCGGCGCTACCTGACGGTCACCGTCGACGGGCCCAGCATGCTGCCCACGTACCGGCCGGGCGAGCGCCTCCTGGTCCGCAGGACGGCACCCGGGGCGCTGCGCACCGGCCAGGTCGTGGTGTTCAAGGCGTCGGCGCCACCCCCGCCGCCGGGGGTCCCGGACAGTGGCCGCCCGGCGTGGATCGTCAAGCGGGTGGCCGCCGCGCCGGGCGACCCGATCCCGCGCGACACCGTGGCGGCGCTGCGCGCCGCGCCGGGCAGCCACGTGCCGGCCGGCCGGGTCGTGCTGCTCGGCGACAACCCCACGCGCTCCCACGACTCCCGCCGCTCCGGCTACTTCACCACCGACCGCCTCCTCGGCGTGGTCGTCCGCCGGTTGGGCGCGCCGTAAGCGTGGTCGGCGCCGGCTGGCCGCGCCGTAAGCGTGGTCGTCCGCCGGTTCGGGTGCGCCGTGGGCCGCCCCGCCGTGGCCGGTCATGGCCGCAGGGGGACGCGGCGGGGGCGGACGACGCGGTGGGTGATGCGCCAGCCGCCGTCGCCGCGGCTGAGGGTGTCCAGATACGTGCCGCTGGCGACGGAACCGTCCGTCATGACGCCGAGGTACTTCGACATGGCCTGGACCGTGCCGTCCGGCGCCTGCTCGAGGACGAGGTTCGTGACGTGGTGGGCGAGCGGGTTGGCGTCGCCGAGCTCGAGGGCGGCGTCGCGCGCGCCGGCCAGCCCGGCGAGGACACCGCCGCCGAGGGCGGTGACGTCATAGGTGACGTCCTCGGTGAAGAGCGCGGGCATGCCGTCGAAGTCGCCCCGGTCGGCCAGATGCCCGTGCAGGTTGATGACGTCCTCGATCGCGAACCGATCCTCGGTGCTCAGCATCGCTGCCCCTCCCGCATAAGTGGGGTGGTCCCCGTTTCTCTGCTGTACCGTATTCGGGGATGTCCCCGGATAGCAAGCGCCGGCCCCGGTCCGACGCACAACGCAACAGGGAACGCCTGATCGCCGCCGCCCGCGACCTCGTCGCGGAGTCCGGCAGCGACGTCGCCCTGGACGAGGTCGCCCGCCGGGCGGGCGTCGGCAACGCCACGCTCTACCGGCACTTCCCGACCCGCGCCGAGCTGCTCGCCGCCCTGTACGCCGGCGAGGTCACCGCGCTGTGCGAGCACGGCGACCGGCTGCTCACCGCCCCCTCACCGATCGAGGCGCTCTTCACCTGGCTCGACGCGTTCGTCGCGCACGTGGCGACCAAACGCCCGCTCGCCCTGGCCGCCACCGACGTCCCGGACGGCCGCAGGACGCCGATGTTCGAGGAGTGGCACGCCGCCATCACCGCCACCGCCCGCGCACTGGTGCGCCGCGCCCAACCGGCGCTCCGGCCGGACGTCACCGCCACCGACCTGCTCGCCCTCGCCAGCGGCGCGGCCCTCGCCACCGACCCGGGCAACGCCCGCCGTCTCGTCGCACTGCTCCGCGCCGGCCTGACGGTCCAGGACGCCGCGGACGGCGTACGGTAGCGTGCCGGCGTGTTCATCCACTCCGTGTACTTCACGCTGCGCCCCGACCTCACGCCCGCCGAACACGACCAGTTCCTGGCCGGCGCGCGCAGCCTGCTGACCATCGACACGGTCGGCGACGGCCACCTCGGCACCCCCGCGACGACCGACCGCCCGGTCATCGACCGCGCCTACTCCCACGCCCTGGTCATCACCTTCACCGACCAGGCGGCACACGACGCCTACCAGGTCGACCCGGTCCACGACAGCTTCCGGAACGAGTGCGCCACCCTCTGGTCCGAGGTCCGCGTCTTCGACGTGGACACCACCACGACCCCCTGACCACCACCCCCGGTCGCGGCCCTGCTCGCCGGCGGCGGACACCGGGTCGACGACGATCATCGGGTCGGCCACGCGCCGGCCCGCTGGCGGTCCGCGGTCATGCCGTCGCCGCGTTGTCGCAAGGCTTGTCTCAATGTGGACAGACAAGGTGTGGGACAAGTCAAATGGTCGACCATGGACAACCTCACGCACACGCTCATCAGCGTTCTGGTCGGTGAGGCGGTCCACCGGTCGCTCCCGCCGTCGCAGCACCTCAGCGACCGGCAGCGGCGCGGTGTCGCGATCACCGTCATGGCGGTCGGCGGCAACCTGCCCGACGCCGACGTCATCTACACGACCTGGGCCGGCACCACGCTGGACTACCTGCTGCACCACCGCGGCCACACCCACACCGTCCTCGGTGCGGTCGGCCTGTCGCTGCTGCTGTTCCTGGCGGTCCGGCTGTGGTGGCGCTTCAGGGGGATCGCGCCGGGTCGCGCCGATCTCGGTTTCCTCGCCGCGGTGTCGGTGCTGGCGCCGCTGCTGCACATCGGGCTCGACTTCACCAACAACTACGGGGTGCACCCGTTCTGGCCGTTCGACAACAGCTGGCACTACGGTGACTCGGTCTTCATCGTCGAGCCGCTGCTCTGGGCGACCGCGGCGGCGCTGCTGTTCGTCCTGCCCGGCAGGACCGCGCGGATCCTCATCGGGCTCGTCCTCGTCGCCGGGCTCGGCCTCAGCTGGTTCAGCGGCTTCGTGCCGGTCTCGTTCGCGGCCCTGTTGACCGTGCTGACGCTGGGGCTCGCCGCGGTCAGCCGCTTCGCGCCGGCGCGGGCCGCGCTCGCCGCGGGGGTCGCCGCCTGGCTGGTGCTCACCGCGACGTTCGTCGTCACCACCCGGACCGCCGAGAGTCGCGTCGAGGCGCTGCTGGCGGCCCGGTT
Organism: Dactylosporangium sp. NPDC051087; assembly: GCF_055586325.1. Lineage (NCBI taxonomy): Bacteria > Bacillati > Actinomycetota > Actinomycetes > Micromonosporales > Micromonosporaceae > Dactylosporangium > Dactylosporangium sp. NPDC051087. The sequence goes on from NZ_JBVJIJ010000025.1 coordinate 180,854, forward strand.
CCCGGGCGCGCGCACCCTCGAGGTGGTGCTGACCCCGATGCCGGCGAACCCGGTGTGCCGTGAGGTGCTGGCCGTGCAGCGGGCGGCGGACCAGTACGTCGTCCGGCGGGCGTTCCACTCGCTCGCGCCGTCCTGGATCGCGGCCGGCCGGTGCGGGGCGTCGTCCACGTCCGGGACCGGGTCGACCGCGAAATACGCGCCGGTCGCCCAGCCGTCGGACGGCGAGATCGCGTGGGCCGGCGAGCTGGCGCTCGACGGTGCCCTGCTCGCCGGTCTCGCCTCGGACTACTGCGCCGTCGCGGCGCTGCTCCAGTTCGCCCGGGTGCCCTACGCCGCGCGGGAGGGCGACGGCTGGATCGTCGGCGACCTGCGCTTCGACCGTGAGCCGGGCCTCGGTCTGGCCGAGGTCGAGGTCAGCCCGGGCGACGATCACTGCCCGCGCCTGCCGGCGCCGTGGACGCCGCCCAGGGAGGACCTGCGCGGCGGGGCCTGAGGCACGAGGCGGTCCTCAGGCGGTCTTCAGGCGGCTGCGCCGGGCGTGGGGCGGCGGGTCAGCACCTGCGGCCCCGAGGGCGTGATCGCGACCGTGTGCTCGGAGTGCGCGGTGCGGGAGCCGTCCGCGGAGCGGATCGTCCAGCCGTCCTTGTCGTATTTGATCTTGTCGGTGGTGCGGCAGAGCCAGGGCTCGATGGCGATCGTGAGGCCGGGGTCGAGCTTGATGCCGCGACCGGCGCGGCCGTCGTTGGCGACGTGCGGCGCCTCGTGCATGGTGCGGCCGATGCCGTGCCCGCCGAACTCGCCGTTCACGCCGTAGCCATACGAGTGGGCGACCTTGCCGATCGCGGCGGAGACGTCGCCGAGGCGCCCGCCGGGCCGTGCGGCGGCGATGGCGGCCTCCAGCGCGACCTCGGTCGCCTCGATCAGCTTGAGGTCCGCCGGGTCCGGGGTGCCGACGACGAAGGACAGCGCGGAGTCCGCGACCCAGCCGTCGATGCCGACCGCCATGTCGATGCTGAGCAGGTCGCCGTCGCGCAGGACATAATCGTGTGGCAGGCCGTGCAGCACGGCGTCGTTGACCGACAGGCAGAGCACGTTGCGGAAGGGCCCCCGGCCGAACGAGGGGGCGTAGTCCCAGTAGCAGGACTCGGCGCCGCGCTCCTTGATCCGGCGGCGGGCGTGGTGCTCGACGTCCATCAGGTTGACGCCGACCGCGGCGACACCGCTCAGCTCGGCGAGCAGCTCGCCGACGAACTGGCCGGTCACCGCCATCCGCCCGATCTCCTCGGCGGACTTGAGCTCGATCACGACAACATCCCTCTCCGCATGCGGTATTTGTATACCGGTATTTTTATATCACGGCGGTGGGGGACGAAACGCAGCCGCCGCGCCACCAGGAGCTGGTGACGCGGCAGCGGTGTGTGCGGGGTCAGCCGGTGATGCTCTTGCGGTTGCCCGCGGTGATGCCGGGGATCTTGCCCTTCGTCGCGGTGGCGGTGCCGCGCGGCTTGGCGTCCGCGGACTTCGCCAGGGACTTCGGCTTGGTGGTCGGCACCGTGTACGTCTCGGTGTACTGCTCGTACTTGTGCGTGCCCGGCAGTGAGATCGCGTTGCCGAGCGGGGCGATCAGGTTGTCCGACAGGGCGAGGTACCCGCCGAGCAGGACACCGTACTTGATCGACGCGGAGTTGTCCGACAGGTACTTGCGCACCTGCGGGCTGAGCGAGCCGGGGGTGGACAGCAGCAGCGGTCCGCCGTTGGCGCCGATCATCGAGCCGCCGGTGAGCGCGTCGAACCAGGTGGTGGCGGTGGCGACCGCGGCGTACCGCGGGCCGGTGAAGAAGAACTCGGCGACCTCGATCGCCGTCTCGAACTCGGTCGCGCCGTAGACCGGGTAGTAGTACCACGTCTCCGTGATGTTCTCCCAGTTCGGGAGCTGGCCGCGGTCGTACCCGTTGAGGAGCGCCCGCACGCCGGGCCCGCCGACGCCGATCATGTCGACCACGCGCGGGTCGCGCTGGTTGAGGTAGTTCGCGGTCGCCGCCGGCAGATTGTCGCCGTTGGTGAGGACGATGACGGTGTCCGGGTTCGCCCCGGCCGCGGCGCCCGCGGCGAGCGCGTCGTAGTACTTCAACGACGTGGCGAGGATGACGGCGGTCGGGTTCGGGGTGATCGCGTTCGCCACCGCGATGGCGGTGTCGTACTCGGTCGCGCCCCACAGCCGGATCGTGGAGTACCCGAGGCTCTTGAGCCGGTTCTCGACGTTCGCGGACAGGGCGACGGTGCCGCCGAGCAGGTAGACGGTGCCGGAGCTGCCGAGGACCCGCTTGATCTCCGCCTCGGTCGCGGCGGCCAGGCCGCTCGGCGGGGTGATGAGCAGCGGGCCCTGCTTGACGACGGCGAGCGCGGATCCGCCGAGCGCGTCGAAGTACTGGTCGTCGCGGGACAGCACGACGGCCTTCGCCGGGGTGCGGACCCCGTCGACGACACCCTTGTCCGTCCAGTTCCAGCGGGAGGTGGCGACGGCGGTGAGCAGCGCGTCCTGGCCCCAGACGCGGTTGACGTACTGGCCGTTGACCGGCTGGACGCTCGGCTCGCTGCCGTTCACGACCAGGTCCACGACGTCCTTGGTGTCGAGGTTGATCCGCCGCACCGTGGGGTCCCACCCGGTGTAGGTGGTGAAGAGGATCGCGTCGCCCTCGGTGGTCCAGGTCGGGTCGTAGTTGTAGGTGCTGCCGGTGTTCTCCACCGTGGTGAGCTGCCACTCGTTGGCGCCGTCGCTGTCGGCGACCCAGATCTGGCTGGCGTCGCCGGCGGTGCGCACGAACGCGATGCGGCCGCCGTCCGGGGCGAAGTCCGGCGCCCAGCCGTCCTCGACGATCGTGAACGGGTTGTACTCGGCGTCGAGCCGGTTGATGACGGCGCCCTGGCGCTGGCCGTAGGCCGAGTGCTGGTAGATGACCTCGTTGCCCCAGGTGGTGACGTTGCTGTCGAACAGCCCGTCGTCAGGGGCGCTGAACAGTTCGACGCCGGTGGGCCAGTTGGCGCCGGAGGACGTGATCGACAGCTTCGAGTAGGAGTTGAAGATGACGTACCGGCCGCCGTAGGCGTACACCGGGTTCAGCGACGAGGAGACCCGGGTGGTGTCGAGGAGGTCGACCCGGTCGCTGCCGTCCGGGCGGATCGACACGGGGCGCGCCCCGTCGTGGAACAGGTAGCGGCTGCCGTCCGGTGACCAGTCGCCGGAGCCGGGCGACGCGTAGCTGACGAGCCGCCGCGCGTTGGTGCCGTCGGCGTTGGCGATCCACACCTCGTTGCCGCGCCGGAACGTGATCTGACCGGTCTGGCCTGGCTGGGTGGCGTGCGCCGCCTCGCCGGTGGCGAACACGACGGTGGGTGCGGCGGCCACGGCGGTGGCGGCGACGGCGCCCTTGAGGGCGGCACGGCGCGACAGCGCGAACGACACTTGGTTCTTCCTCCCCGAAGAGACCGCCGGACGGCGATCACCGCGCAGTGTAGGGGTCCGGCCAGGGCCGCCGCAGTCCCGGTCGGCCAGGTGTTCCGGCCGCCACGACGATGCGGGTGGACTGCCCCCCAGTTGTCGCGATTTGTCCGCCGGGATCGCGTGACCGGCCCGCCCGGCGGCCGGCCGCGCACCGGTGTCGATACCCGAGGCATTTGCCGGCGTCTCTTGACGAATCGGCCGGTCGTCGCCTTGAATGCTGGTGTTACTGAACGAGTAACAACAGTTAACCACCTTGTTGCGCCGAACCTCGGGCCGACCTGGTGCAAGGCAGAACCCCCATCTGTCATCCCGGATCCGCCGCCGGAGGGCCACCGCCCTGGCCCGCGGCGGACCCGCCGTCAAGAGGAGCCCAAGTGAGACGCACACTCGTGCTGCGAGGTGGTGCGACCGTCGCCGCCACCGTCGCGGTCGTGCTGGCCGCCACCATGGTGACGGCCGCCGCCACCCGCCCGCCGGACCCCGTCGCCGCCCCCGGGCCGAAGGCGCCGGAGGTCGCCGCCGAGCAGTTTCTGAGCGCCGAACCGGCCGCGGTCCACCGCTCGGCCGAGGACCGCTTCGACCGCAGGACGGTCACGCGGCAGGACGGCCTGCGGTACGTGTCGTACGAGCGCACCCACCGTGGCCTGCCCGTCCGCGGCGGCGACTTCGTCGTCGTCACCGACGCCGCCGGCAAGGTCCTCAGCGTCACCGGCGCCCAGGACACCACCCTCGACGCCGGCACCACCGCCAAGATCGACGCCGGTACCGCGGCCGCGAAGGCCCGGTCGCAGCTGCTCAAGGTCACGGCGGCCGAACCGCCCCGGCTCGTCGTCCTCGCCCGCGGCAAGGGCCGCCTCGCCTACGAGGTCGTGCTCGAAGGGAACACCGCCGGCAAGACCGCCAGGCTGCACGTCTACGTCGACGCCACGAGCGGCGCCGTGCTGCCCGAGGAGACCTGGGACGAGGTCGTCGCCGCCACCGGCAACGGCTACTACAACGGCCAGGTCAGCATCGACACGTCCGGCTCCGGCACCTCGTACACCATGAGCGACCCGAACCGGCCGGGCCTGTCCTGCGGCGGGCAGAACGGCACCGCCTACACGAAGACCAGCAACACGTGGGGCAACGGGTCGGGCACGAACCTGGAGACCGCCTGCGTCGACGTCATGTACGGCGTACAGCAGGAATGGGACATGCTCGGCAACTGGCTGGGCCGCAACGGGATCAACGGCGCCGGCCGCGGCTTCCCGGCCCGCGTCGGACTCGCCGAGGTGAACGCCTACTGGAACGGCTCCTACACCAACTTCGGCCGCAACTCCGCCGGCACCGGGCAGGCGACCCCGATCGACGTCGTCGCGCACGAGTACGGCCACGCCATCTTCCAGACCACACCCGGCGGCGCGGGCAGCGGCAACGAGAACGGCGGGCTCAACGAGTCGACCGGGGACATCTTCGGCGCGCTCACCGAGCACTACGCCAACAACCCCAACGACCCCGCCGACTACGACGTCGGCGAGGAGGTCAACCTGACGGGGAACGGCCCGATCCGGTACATGAACCAGCCGTCCCGCATCAGCGGCAACCCCAACTGCTACTCCAGCGCCATCCCCAGCACCGAGGTGCACGCCGCGGCCGGCCCGCAGAACCACTGGTTCTACCTGCTCGCCGAGGGCACCAACCCCGGCGGCGGCAAGCCCGCCAGCCCGACCTGCAACAGCACGACCATCACCGGCATCGGCATCCAGAAGGCCGGCCGCATCTTCATGGCCGGGCTCAACCGCAAGACCTCCGCGTGGAACCACGCCGCCGCCCGGCTGGCGACCGTCCGCGCGGCCGTCGAGCTGTTCCCGGGCAGCAACACCGAGTGCGCCACGGTCAAGGCCGCGTGGAGCGGGGTCAGCGTCAACGCGCAGAGCGGCGAGCCGGCCTGCCCGACCGGCGGGAGCAACGACTTCTCGATCTCCGTCAGCCCCACCTCGACCAGCGTCACCGCCGGTCAGGCGGCCACCGTCACCGTCAGCACCGCCGTCACGTCGGGCAGCGCGCAGAGCGTCACGCTGTCGGCGAGCGGCCTGCCGGCCGGCGCGACGGCGACGTTCACCCCGGCGACCGTCCAGGCGGGCGGCACGTCCAGCCTGCGGATCAGCACGTCGGCGAGCACCCCGGCCGGGTCGTACACGGTGAGCGTCCTCGGTGACGGGGTCAGCGCCGACCGGACGGTCCCCCTCGGCCTGACCGTCACCGGCACCGGCAACCCCGGCACCCCGCCGGACGTCAGGGTCACCAACGTCAAGGCGCACCTCACCCAGTTGCAGACGATCGCCACGAACAACGGCGGCAACCGCTACTCCGGCCGGCCCGGCTACACGGCGTCGCTGCAGTACGTCGAGGGCCGCCTGCAGGCGGCGGGCTACACCGTGACCCGGCAGACGTGCACGTCGTGCACGACCGGCTCGGTGAACCTGATCGCGGAGTGGCGCGGCGGCGACGCCGCCCAGGTCCTCATGCTCGGCGCGCACCTCGACGGCGTCGCGGCCGGGCCGGGCATCAACGACAACGGCTCGGGCTCGGCGGTGCTGCTCGAGGTCGCCCTCACCCTGGCGCAGCAGAACCCGGCGATGACCAAGCGGGTCCGGTTCGCCTGGTGGTCCGACGAGGAGCAGGGCCTGCGCGGGTCGGCGTTCTACGTCAACCAGCTGCCGGCCGCCGAGCGGACCCGGATCCGGGCGTACTGGAACTTCGACATGGTCGGCTCCCGCAACGCCGGCTACTTCGTCAACAACATCTCCACCACGGCGGCGCAGCCGCTGAAGGCGTACTACGACTCGATCGGCGTGCAGACCGAGGAGAACGTCGAGGGCGCGAACCGCTCCGACGACGCCTCGTTCCGCAACGCCGGCATCGCCTCCAGCGGCATCGCGGCCGGCGCCTCGGCCACCAAGACCACGGCCCAGGCGGCGAAGTGGGGCGGCACCGCCGGCGCGGCGTACGACTCCTGCTACCACAGCTCGTGCGACACGATCAGCAACGTCGCCGACGTGCCGCTGGACCGGGCCGCCGACGCCGTCGCCTACGGCTTGTGGAACCAGGCGGTCGGCGGTGGCCAGCCGGCCGACGACTTCAGCCTGTCGCTGAGCCCGTCCGCCGGTTCGGTGCCGCCGGGCGGGTCGGCGACCGCGACGGTCGGCACCCAGGTCACGTCCGGCTCGGCGCAGACGGTCGCGCTGTCGGTCAGCGGGCTGCCGTCCGGCGCGACGGCTGTGTTCAGCCCCGCGTCCGTGCAGTCCGGCGGCACGTCCACCCTGACCGTCAGCACGACGGCGGGCACCCCGGCCGGCACCTACCCGCTCACCGTCCTCGGTGACGGGGTGAGCGCGGACCGCACCGCCACGTACACGCTGACGGTCACCGGCGGGGGCGGCGGCTGCTCGGGCGTCCCGGCCTGGAACTCCACCACCGGCTACGTCCCCGGTGACCGCGTGTCGCACAACGGCCGCGTGTGGAACAGCACCTGGTACTCCACCGGCGCCGAACCCGGCGCACCCGGCTCGTGGGCGGTCTGGACCGACGCCGGAGCCTGCTGAACCGGTGTCGCGACGGCGGTGGGTGCCCGGCACACGATCGGGCACCCACCGCTGCGCGCCGCGGGCGGGCGCCGATACTGGACTGGGTGAGCACCTTCGCCAGTGACAACACCTCCGGCGTGCATCCGGAGATCCTCGCCGCCCTCGCCGCCGCCAACGCCGGGCACCAGCCCAGTTACGGGCGGGACGAGTACACCGGACGCCTGCAGGACGTGTTCCGCGGGCACTTCGGTGCCGCGGCCCGCGGCTACCCCGTCCTCAACGGCACCGGTGCGAACGTCGTCGCGCTGCAGGCGGCCTGCGACCGGTGGGGTGCGGTCATCTGCGCGGACACCGCGCACATCCACGTGGACGAGTGCGGCGCGCCGGAGCGGATGGGCGGGCTGAAGCTCCTGGTCCTGCCGACGCCGCACGGCAAGCTGACCGTCGAGGACATCGGGCGCGAGGCCCGGGGGTTCGACGACGAGCACCGGGCCAAGCCGCAGGCGGTGTCGCTCACCCAGTCCACCGAGCTCGGCACCGTCTACACCCCGGCGGAGATCGCGGAGATCGCCGAGTTCGCGCACGGCCACGACATGCTCGTGCACGTCGACGGCGCGCGGCTCGCCAACGCCGCCGCGCACCTGGGGATGCCGTTGCGGGCGTTCACCACCGACGCCGGGGTGGACGTCGTGTCGTTCGGCGGCACCAAGAACGGCATGCTGCTCGGCGAGGCGGTGGTCGTGCTGAACCCCCGGCTGAACCACGGCATGGACTACCTGCGCAAGTCTTCGATGCAGCTGTACTCGAAGATGCGGTACGTGTCCGCGCAGTTCCTCGCCCTGCTGGAAGGCGACCTGTGGCTGCGCAACGCCACCCACGCCAACGCGATGGCGACCCGGCTCGCCGAGCGGGTCCGCGACCTGCCGGGCCTGCGGATCGGGCACCCGGTGCAGGCCAACGCCGTCTTCGCCCGGCTGCCGGAGCCGGCCCTGGCCGACCTGCACGAGCGGTTCGCGTTCTCCGACTGGAGCACCGGCGAGGCCCGCTGGATGACGTCGTTCGACACCACCGCCGAGGACGTCGACCGGTTCGCGGCGGCCGTCCACGCCGCCCTCACCCGCTGACCGGCGCCGGCGCTACTGCTGCGACCAGTAGGCGAGGTTGAAATTCTGTGATCCATCCCACACGGTATGGGGGAGAGCGCTCTCTCGACGGGCCTTGGTCATGGGTACCTCAGCACCAGCCAGCTCGTGACCACCACGCGGTCCGGGAGGTCCAGCCGCAGCCGGACCGGGCCCGGCGCCGGCAAGGGCAGCTCGAACCCGCCGACCGCGTCGAGGCGGGCGGTGCCGAAGGCGCTGTCCGGGGTCTGCCCGGTCACCGGCCGGCCCTCGAGGGGGTCCGGCAGGTCGAGGTGCACCTGGCCGAGCATCCCGTCCTCGTGGATCTCGACGTCGACGGTGTACCGGTCGTCCCGGAACGTCAGCAGCCGCGCCGGCTGTGCGGACAGCGCCGCCGGCCCCGAACGGACCGCGCCGGCCGGGGGCAGGTCGCAGGCGGAGTCGAACACCAGACCGGCGACGGCCGCCGGGCCACCGGCGCGACCGATCCGGAACGCGTCCAGCGCCGGGGACAGGAAGTCGCCGGCGGACGGCCCGGCCAGCGCGGCGTGCAGATCGCTCAGCAGCCGCCGGTCATGCTCCCATCGCCGCCCGGTCATGCCGTCACCTCCGCTGCGCTGCGGCGCCGGCCTGACCCGATGCTGCGATGCTGATGCCCGGTCACTCCGCTGCGCTCCGGCCCGGTCATGCCGTCACCTCCGCTGCGCTCCGGGCCGGTCATGACGGCCGCCGGTCGCCGGTGCCGAGGTAGGCGGCCAGGGCCGGGGTGGCCCGCAGCTTGTCCAGGCACCGCCGCTGGGTCGGCCCGACGCTGCCGATCGACATCCCGGTCTCCGCGACGACGTCGCGGTAACTCATCGGCGGCTCGCCCAGCAGCATGCCGAGCAGCCGGCGGCACCGGTCCGGCAGCTGCCCGAACCCGTCCCGCAGCGCCGCGTACTGCTCCTGCCGCACCGCCGCCGTCTCGGGCTCGTCGGTGGACGGGAGATCGTCGAACAGCCCGGCGGGCCGCTGCCGCCGGCTGGTCCGGATCACCCGCTGGCACTCCCGGCTGGTGGTGGTCGCGATCCAGGCGGGCAGGGCGGCCGGCCGGTGCAGGCGCTCCAGCCACTCCACGACCCGCAGCCACACGGTCTGGTTGACCTCGGCCGCGTCCGCGCCGGTGAGCCCGGACTCGCCGATGGCGGCGACGACCACCGGCATCATCCGGTGGACCAGCTCCTCCCAGGCGAGGGCGTCACCGGCCGCGGCCGCCGCCACCACCGCGTCGAGGCCGGTCCGGGCCTGCTCCGGCGCGATCACCGGACCACGGCCCCGTATCCGTCGAACGGTGCCTCGCCGCCGCGCAGGACGGCGTCGGCGGCCTTCGGGGTCAGCCCGGAACCGCTGACCAGGCCGGCCAGCCGGCCGATGACGTACGGCGCCGCGAACGACGTGCCCTGCCAGCTCGCGAAGCCGTCGAAGATGATCGCGCCGCCCTCCGGCGGCTGGAGAAAACCGGTGACGAACGGCCCGGCCGCGTCGCCCGGGGCGCACACGTCGACCCATGGTCCGCGGTTGCTGAAGTCCGCGGGCCGCCCGTCCGGAGCGAGCGCGGCGACGGCGGTGACCCCGCCGAGCGCCGCCGGCCAGGTCGGGCGGGTCGAGCCGGCGTTGCCCGCGGCGGCGACCACGACCGTGTCCGGCGGCAGCGCGGCGACCGCGTGGCCCAGCGGCATCGACGGCACGTCGCGCTGGGTGTAGCAGCCGAGGGAGAGGTTGACGAAGGCCACGGACGGGTGCAGCGACTGCAGCGCCAGGCACACGGACTCCTCGTCGCCGATGCCGTCCGGGGACAGCGCCACCGCCGCCTGGAAGCGGGCCGACGGCGCGATGCCGCGCAGCACCCCGGTGACGAACGTGCCGTGCCCGCCCTGCAGCGCCAGCTGCCGGCCCTCCGTGTAGAGCGGGTCGACGCAGGCGGGCGAGGGGCGGTCCCAGCCGCCGAACCAGCCGGGGTGCGTCCGCGCGGCGAGCGCCCACATACCCGTGTCGCAGACGCCGACCAGGACGCCGGTTCCGGCCTGACCGGCCGGCGGCCGCATCGCCGGTGCCGCGGCGGGGGCGTCGGCGGGATTGCCCATGACGTTGGGATAGCCGAACGCGACGTGATGCGGCTGTACCTTCGGCGGCGGCTGCGAGGGCCAGTTGGCGGGGTCGCGGAGGTCCTCGACGATCGCCTCGATGTCCACGTCGGCGGCGAACCACAGCCGGCTGACCCCGCCGAACCCGGCTCCCGGGACGACGGAGTGGCCGAGCGCGATCAGCCGCGCCTCGACCCGCGCCAGGTCCGGCGGCGCGACCAGCAGCTGCCGGGGCCGGTACCAGAACGTGGACCCGCCCGCGGCACGGATGGCGGGGTCGGCGGCGACGAGGGCGGCGAACGCCTGCTGATACCACAACGGGTCGGCGGCGGCCCGGCCCGCACCGGCGAACGCGCCCACGGCGGTCGCCGCGGCCGCCGCCAGCAGGGTGCGGCGGGCGATGGGCTGCTGAACCGTCATGCGTCCTCCAGGCCTCGATCCTGACGCCAAGCTAGGATCGACAGCTGTCATGCGCCATCGTCAATCCGACCGTATCAATGTCGACCCGTCCGACTCCGCGACGCTGACCGAGCTCGCGGAGCAGGCGCTGGCGCTCCGGCAACGGGACCCGCGGGCGGCGATCGCCCTCGCCGAGCGGGTCCTCGCCGCGCGGGACCGCGACCCGGGCCATCGCTCCGTCGCCGAACGCGCCATCGGGCTGGCCCGCAAGGAGCTCAACGACCTGGCCGGGGCGCAGCGGCACCTGCGCCGCGCCGTCGCCGCCGGGCGGCGCAGCGGCTCCGGCCGGACCCTCGCCATGGCGCAGATGAGCCTCGGCTACGTCCTGGCCGCCGCCGGGCGGACCACGGCCGCGCACACCGCCGTGACCGCGTCGCTGACCCGGCTCACCGGCTCCGAGGCGGGCCAGGCGCTGATGCAGCGCGGCGTCGTGCAGTACTTCCGCGGCCGGTACGTGGAGGCGGCCGAGGACTACAGCGCCGCCATCGACGTCGCGCTCCGGGAGGGCGACGCCCTGCTGGAGGCGCGGGCCCGCAACAACCGGGCGATCCTGCCCGCCGGAGCCCGGGACCGGGCCGGCGGCGCCGCGGCCGACCTGGACCGGGCCGCGTCCATCTTCGCCGGGCTCGGCCTCGACCTGGCCGCCGCCGACTGCCGGTGGAACGCGGGTCACCTGGCCGCCCAGCACGGCGACGTGCCCGGGGCGCTGGCCGTCTTCGCCGACGCCGAACGCGAGTACCACCGACTGTCGGTGCCCCGCCCGGCGCTGATCCTCGACCGGTTCGAGCTGCTCGCCGCGGTCCCGCTGGTCCGGGAGGCGGCCGACACCGCGGCCCTGGCCGTGCGGGAGCTGCGCGCGCACGGCCTCGTGTCGGACCTGGCCGAGGCGCTGCTCGCGAGTGCCCGCGCGGCGTTGCTGCTCGGCGACCCGGACGGCGCCGCGACGGCGGCGTCCGCGGCCAGGGCGCGGTTCCAGCGGCAGGGCCGCCGGGCATGGTCGGCGTTCGCCCGCACCGTCGAGTTGCGCGCCCAGTACATGCGGGGCATCCGGACAGCCGCGCTGCTGACGGCGCTGACCCGCAACGCCGGTCGGCTCGAGGCCGCCGGGTGGCTGCTGCCGGCGGCGACGGCGTGGGTGGAGGCGGCGCGGGTGGCGCTCGCCCTCGACGACCCGGCCCGGGCCCGACGCCTGCTGGCACGGGCCGCCGCGTACCGCCGCGGCGGGGTGGCCGGGCAGCGGGTCCGCGGCTGGCTCGCCATGGCCCTGCTGCACCGCATCGACGGCGACGACCCGGCCGCGGCCGCCGCGCTGCGCCGCGGGCTCGCCGTCCTCGACGAGCACCGGGCCGTGCTCGGCGCCACGCAGGTGCGGGCCGGCAGCACCGTGCACGGCCACGAGCTGGCCGCCGAAGGGCTCGACATCGCCCTGGCCGGGCGGCGGCCGGGCCCGGTCCTGGCCTGGGCCGAACGGTGGCGGGCGACCACCCTGTGGTCACGCCCGCCGCTGCCGCCGCAGGACCCGGGCCGCAACGCCGTGCTGGCCGAGCTGCGTGAGACGGCCCGGGACGCCGAGGACGCGCTGCTGGCCGGTCGCCGCGCCGAAGGACTGCTGCGCCGCCAGTCGGCGCTGGAGGCCCGGGTCCGCGAGCTGGACCTGCGCACCGCAGGCGGCGACGCCGGCGCGGCGCCCGCCGTCACCGTGCGGGCCGTCGCCGACCAGCTCGGCCGGGCGGTGCTGGTGGAGCTGGTGTCGCACCGGGGCGCGCTGGCCGCCGTGGTGGTCCGCGACGGGCGCGCCACCCTGCACGACCTCGGCCCGCTCCCGGCGGTGCTGGCGCAGGTCCGGCGGTCCCGGTTCGCGCTGCGCCGGCTGATCACCCTCGGCGAGTCGGCCGGCGCCCGGACCGGCCTGGCGGACGCGGTGGCGCGCCTCGACGGGCAGCTCTTCGACCCGGTCCGGGACCGGCTCGGCGACCGGCCGCTCGTCGTCGTCCCCGGCGGCGCGCTGCACACCGTGCCCTGGTCTGCGCTGCGCACCGGCGCCGACCGGCCGGTCACCGTCGCGCCGTCCGCCGCGGCGTGGTGCCGGGCCGCGCGGCAGCCCGCACCCACCGGCCCGGCGGTGCTCGTCGCCGGGCCCCGCCTGCCGGAGGCGGCGACGGAGGTCGCGGCGCTGACCGCGGTGTGGCCCGGCGCGACCGTGCTCACCGGCCCGCGGGCCACCGTCGCCGCGGTCACCGCGGCGTTCACCGGCGCCGGAATCGCGCACGTCGCCGCGCACGGCGCGTTCCGGGCCGACAATCCGCTGTTCTCCTCCCTGGCCCTCGCCGACGGCCCGCTGTTCGCCTACGAGCTGCAGCGGCTGCCCCGGGCGCCGGGCTGCGTCGTCGCGTCCGCCTGCGAGACCGGCCTGGCCGACGCGCGGCTCGGTGACGAGCTCATGGGCTTCGCCGCGGTCCTGCTCGCCCAGGGCACCAGGACGCTCATCGCGGCGATGCTGCCCGTCCCGGCGGACCGGACCGCGGCGCTGATGGTGCACCTGCACCGGCTGCTGCGGGCCGGTGAGGCGGCGGCGCCGGCGCTCGGCGCGGCCCAGGCGGCGCTGCGGTCCGGCGGCGACCCCCGCGACGTCGCCACCGCCGCCGCGTTCGCCTGCCTGGGCGCCGGCTGACAAAAGAATTCCTGTATCAAAAACGCCGTCCGGCGATCGTTTGCGGCGTGCCGTGATACGCCATTCACGCATGGCGTTGTTCACAATTCCCGCGAATTTGAAATGATTGACGGAGAACAATTGGCAGACGCATGGTGATTGCGCCCGGAAATCCCCGGCGAAATTGGAGGCACCATGCGTGATGCAATACCCGACCGGCTGGTCCGCCGGCCGATCGTCGTCGCCCTGCTCGCCGTGGCGATGCTGGTCGGGCTGACGGCGGTTACGACACCGCAGCGGGCGGCGGGAGCCGCCACCGTCCGGTACGACGGCGACACCCTGATCCGCGGTGTGTTCTTCGGACTGGGCCCGGCCGCGCAGCAATACCCGAAACTCGTGCTGGGCGCCATCGCCGACCCCGCACGCAACGCCGCGATCATCCCGCGGTTGTTCACGGCGGCCGAGCAGGCGGCACCCGGATTCCGGGAGCGGTTCGCGGCCGCCATGTACAGCCGCGACCGGATCCGCATCCAGCGGACGGTCCTGGACACCGGCGACATCCTGTTCGCCGCGCTGCTGGTGCTGTACCCCGACCTCGAGGACGACCTGACCGCGGCCGGTGGCACCCAGGGCACCGCGACCCTGCTCTGGATCCTCAACGTCATCGCCGTCGCCGCCCAGGCCGCCGCGGCCGCCCAGGCGGTCGTCGTCGTCGAGTTCGTCGCGTTCTGGTTCAAGGACCCGAGCGCGCCGAAGGACAACCAGCTGCGCCTCGAACGGTGGACCGACCTGGTCGCCACCACCCTGCCCGGAAACTGACGGAGGAGCCATGCGTGCCATCCCACGCTCCCGCCCGCTGCTCGCCGCCCTGCTCGCCGTGGTGGTGCTGCTCGGGCTGACCGCGGTCGCCACGACCGGCCGGGCGGGTGCCGCCGCCGTGCCCCGCTACGACGGCGACGCGCTGCTGCGGGGCATGTTCTTCGACCTCGGCCCGGTGGCGAAGCAGCACCCGAAGCTCGTGCTCGGCGACATCGCCCAGCCCGAACGCAACGCCGCCCTCGTGTCCCGGCTGCTCACCCAGGCGGAGTTCGCGGAGCCGGGGTTCCTCGGCCGGTTCGCCGCGGCGATGTACAGCCGGGACCGGGCGCGGATCCAGCGCTCGGCGGTCGACGCGGGCAACACGCTCGTCGCCGCGCTGCTGGTGCTGCACCCGGACGCGGCCGTCGACCGGTCCACCGGCGACGGCACGGTCACCGCCACGGCGGTCTACCAGTTCGTCGATGCCAACGCCAACGTCGTCGTCGACACGATCTCGCTCGTCCTGGACCTCGGCGGCGGCTCCGGGACCGGCCACGGCGTGCACCCGGACCTGCGGCTGCGCCTCGAACAGTGGGCCCAGCAGGTCGCCACCACCCTGACCGGCGCCTGAGCCGGCCGGTTGCCTCGAAACCCCGACCGGCACGGTGCCCGCCACCGTGCCGGTCGACCGAAGGAGACGTGATGCACCGACCCACTGCCGCCCCGCCCGCCCGGCTGGGTGCGTTCGCGCTGGCCCTGATCGCCGCCGGCGTGCTCGCGGGCACCTACGTGGTGCACACCCAGCTGCCCGACAACGCCGTCGACCTGCCGTACGAGGCCGCCGTCGAGGAACCTGTCCGGGTGGCCCTGCCGCAGGGCTGGGCGTTCTTCACCCGCGACCCGCGCGGCGCGGACCTGCTCGTCTACACCCGCGGCGGCGACGGCCGGTGGCGCGACGCCCTGCTGTCGCCGCACGCCGAGCCGCGCAACCTCTTCGGCCTGGCCAGGGCCTCCCGGGCGCAGGGCGTCGAGCTCGGCCTGCTCACCGGCGAGGTGCCCGGGGACGGCTGGACCGGCTGCCAGGCCGAGCCCGGGCCGTGCCTGGAGCGGCTGACCCCGTCGCCGGCCGTCAACCGGGCCCGCCGCACCACCCTCTGCGGCGACGTCGGCCTGGTCCAGCGGGAGCCGGTGCCGTGGGCCTGGAGCCGCTCCGGCGACCAGGTCGTCATGCCGAGCACCGTCGCCCGGCTGGAGGTGTCGTGCTGACCCGGCTCGGGCTGGCCGCCCGGCGCGCCGCCGCCGTGCCGCCCTGGACCGACGTCTACGGCCTGGCCCGTACCCTCATCGCCGCCGGCACCCTGCTGACCCTCGTGTTCAGCCCGCCCGAGGTGCTCTTCGCGCCCGTCCGGGGGCTGCTGCCGGCGCCGTACTGCGGCGGCACCCGCGCGATCAGTCTCTTCTGCGTCATGCCCGAGGCGGGACTGCCGGTGGCCCGGTGGCTGGCGGTGGCGGTCCTGCTGGTGGTCGCGTCCGGGTGGCGGCCCCGCTGGACGGCGGTCCCGCACTGGTGGGTCGCGTTCAGCCTGCAGGCGTCGGCGAGCATCCCGGACGGCGGCGACCAGGTCGCCGCGAACCTGACCCTGCTGCTGCTCCCGCTGGCCCTCACCGACCGCCGCCGCTGGCACTGGAGCGCGCCCGGCTCGTCCGCCGCCGGCCCGGTCGGCTCGTTCGGCTCGTTCGGCCCGGTCGGCCCGGTCGGCTCGTTCGGCTCGGTCGGCTCGGTCGGCTCGGTCGGCTCGTTCGGTGAGGCCGGCACGGTCGGCCCGGCTGGCGAGGCCGGCAGGTTGACCGGCGTCGCGGCCGGCTGGCTGATCCGTGTCCAGGTGGCCGGGATCTACCTGCACGCGAGCCTCGGCAAACTCGCCGTGCCCGAGTGGCGCGACGGCACCGCCCTGTACTACTGGCTGAACAACCCGAACTTCGGCACCGCCGGCTGGCTGCGCGAGCCCACCCTGCACCTGCTCGCCCTCGGCCCGGTGGTCGCGGCGCTGACCTGGGGGTCGCTCGCGCTGGAGTTCGCGCTCGCCGTCGCGCTGGTCCTGCCGCGGCGCCACTGGCCGGCGCTGCTGCTCGGCGGTCTCGCCCTGCACGGCGGCATCGCCGCGCTCATGGGCCTGTGGAGCTTCTCCCTCGCCATGTTCGGCGCGCTGATCCTGTACCTGCGCCCGTTCGACCAGCCGTTCGCCCTGCCGCGGCGGTGGGCGGCGGTCCGCGGCGCATCGGCCCGGCCGGGGACCGGCGGCCCGGCGGCCGTCGACACCGCCCATGACAGAACCGGCGCATGACGCACGACGTCGCGCACCATCCGCACAGCTTCACCGTCGCGGGGCAGCTGCTGACCGCCGGCGGCGCCATCCATCGGGTGAACATCGGCGGCTACGACCGGCTGCCCCGCCGCGACGGTGTGCTGGAGCTGATCCACACGGACGTCGTCCCGTGGGGTTCGCCGCGCACGTCCAACGGCCCGGTGCCGTTCGAGCCCAACGGCGCGGCGAAGTCGCTGGTCGACGGCCTCATCGAGCTCGCACTGCGGCACGGCGTCCGGCCGGCCTGACCGCGGGGTCCCGGCGGGGCCCGGTGAGGTCAGGCGGTCCCGCCGTGCCGGGCGGCGCAGGTCCCGCACACGACGGTGAAGTCCGGCGACGTCAGTGCCCACAGGTGGTCCGACCGCAGGACCATGGCCGCGTCGCCCGGCAGGCACGGCGGTGCGGCGTCGCCGGTCCTGACCGCGTGCGCCACGATCCGGTGCCCCTCCGGCTCGACGAAGCGGAGGTTGCCGTAGTCGCCCGCGACCGGCGCGCCGTCCACTGTGGTCACCCGCAGCGGGTTGACGACCTCGTACCAGGTCACGAGGTCCGGCATGTCGACCGCCCGCGCGGCCGCCCCGGCGCCGACCTTGGCCATGTTCAGCCACAGCGCGGGGTCGCGGCCGGACCCGGGATCGTCTCCGGGCAGGTACAGGCGGACCACCAGCCAGGCGACCCCGGGTGCCGCCGCCCGCGCCTCGCCGGCCTCCGCCGGGGTCGCGCACCGGAGCACCGGCACGGGGCCGCCGTACCGCGGATCGAGCTCCGCCAGCGCCTCGGCGACGGCGTCGACCCCGTGCCCGCACAGGATCACGCCCTTCGCGGTGCTGACGTCCCGCATCTGGGAGGACACCGTCCGGAGCATGCCCAAGGCGTGTTTGGTCAGTGGATGCCGGGCTGCGGCGGCCCCAGCCGACGCCTGGACCTCGCCTCGCTCCGACCCCACTGACCAAACACGCCTTAGATCAGGAACGAGCGGCGGGTCTCGGCGCCGACGTTGATGACGCCGATCACCGCGCCGGACACGTCGTGGACGTCGAAGGCCCGGTTGCTGCGCATCACCTCGCGGATGCCGGGCGGCAGGGCCGGGGGTTCGTCCTCGGTGAGGCGCATGCGGGTCGCGGCGGCGATGAGCCGGGTGACGAGGTCGGCGGCGTCGACGTCGACCGGGACGCGGCCGAACTCCCAGCCGGACACGGTGAGGTCCAGCAGCTCCAGGGTGTGGATCAGCAGCCAGTTCGGGTCGGTCAGGACCATCGCCCGTCTGACGTCGGCGTCGATCGCGGTGAGCGCGGCCGGGAGGTGCACGTACGGGTGCCAGCCCACCGTCTGCTCGGTGAGGTGGTACCGCAGGCCGGTCCGCCGGAACAGGGCGCGGTAGTCGCGGCGGTCGGCGCCGTGGCCCTGGACCTCGCCGAAGGCCCGCTCGGCGGTGTCGTGCACGATGCGGACCGCGACCGCGACCCCGTCATCGCCGGTGAGCAGGCCCGCCAGCGCGGCGGCCTGCTGCCGGAACCTGCCCTGGACGTGCCCGCCGAAGTTGCGCCGGATGTCGGCGACCAGTGCGTCCTGGCGGGCGGGGTCGACCGTGAGCGGCCTGCCGGCCGACTTGCGCCGGAACCACCGCATGGTCACCTCTCACCGTCGTCGAAGTTTCGATCATGATAGTCGCCGCCGTGTGCGGGTCACCGCTCAAGCCTCTCCGGCGCGGCGCGCGGCCGCAACAGCAGCGGGTCCGCCACCGGCGGGCACGACAGCAACGGGCGGGCGGAGCAGCAGCAGGACGGCCAGCGCGGCGGCGGCGCACGCGAGCATCGTGGTCGCCATCGGCACCGCGGTGGACTGGCCGGCGAGGCCCATGGCGGACGCGGCGAGCCCGGCGACGAGGAACTGCAGCAGGCCCTGCAGCGACGACGCGGCGCCCGCCGAACGGGCGTGCCCGGCCAGGGCGAGGGACGTGGCGTTGGCCAGGACGACGCCCAGCATCGAGACCACGACGAACAGGCAGATCAGCAGCGCCGGCAGCGGCAGCCGGGCGGTGGCGCAGACCAGTACACCGGCGGCACCGCAGACCGCGACGGCCAGGGCGGTGCGCAGCAGGGTGTGCTCGCCCGCGACCCGGCCGACGACGAGGCCGTTGAGCTGGCCGAACAGCACGATGCCGAGCCCGTTCGCGGCGAAGACGAGGCTGTACCGCTGGGCGCTGAGGCCATACACGTCCTGCAGCACGAACGAGGAGCCGGAGATGTAGGCGAACACCGCCGCGAACATCAGCGCCGCGGCCAGGACGTAGCGCAGGTAGCGCCGGTCGGTGACGAGGGTCCGGAACGCGCGGGACGTGTCGCGGAAGCCTGCGCGGCGCCGGTCGGCGGGCAGCGACTCCGGCAGGGCGAGGACGACGGCGACGGCCAGGACGGTGCCGAACCCGGCCAGCACCAGGAACACGGCCCGCCAGTTCGCGACCGTCAGCAGCTGCCCGCCGATGACCGGGGCGAGGATCGGGGCCGCCCCGTTGACCAGCATGAGGGTGGAGAAGAACCGGGTCATCGCGGTGCCCTCGAACAGGTCGCGGACGATCGCGCGGGACAGCACGACGCCGGTCGCGGCGCCGAGCGACTGCACGGCCCGGCCGGCGACCAGCCAGCCCGCGTCGGGGGCGAGCGCGCACCACAGCGAGCCGGCGACGTAGAGCGCCATCCCGGCGAGCAGCGGCCGGCGGCGGCCCCACGCGTCGGACAGCGGTCCGGCGACGACCTGCCCGAGGGCCAGGCCGATCACGAAGACGGTCAGGGTCAGCTGCACCATCGGCGCGCTGGTGTGCAGGTCACGGGCCATGCCGGGCATCGCGGGGAGGTACATGTCGATGGTGAGCGGGCCGAACGCGGCGAGGGAGCCGAGCAGCACCGCCAGCCGTGCCCGCCGCCCCCGGCGCAGCGCCGGCCGGACCTCTGTTATCGCCACATAACTATGGTGCCATAATCCACTACGATGGTGTTGTGGCCCACGACACCGACACCGACCTGGCCGACCTGGCGCACCTGATCCTCAACGTCGGCCGGCTGGTGCGCGCCAGGACCCCCGACGGTCCCGGGGTGGTGCCGATGACCGACACGGAGCGGCACGTGATGCGGGTCGTGGACCTCTTCCCGGGCGCCGCGCCGAGCCAGATCGCCCGCCGCACGCGGCTGCAGCGCACCAACGTCAGCACCGCCCTGCGCGGCCTCGAGGACAAGGGCATGATCTCCCGCCGCACCACCGCCGGCCGCGGCGTCGCCGTCCACCCGACCGAACGCGCCGCCGCCAACCTCCGGACGCTGCGCGCCGCGTGGGCCCGCGAGCTCGCCGAGGCCGTCGGCGCCGACCTCGACGACGTCCGCCGCTGCACCGCCCTGCTCAGCCGCATCGAACAGCACTTCACCACGGAGTCGGTGACCTCCAGTGGTGACGACGACCTGCTTGTATGAGCCGTCTCAGCGACGCAGCGCCTCCACCAGGTCCGCGGCCCGGGCGACGCCGCCCGCGGCGGCCAGCTTCGCCCCGAGCTCGGCGGCGCGGGCGCGCATCCCGGGGTCGCCGAGGACCTGGGTCACCGCCGACCTGATTCTGGCGGCCCGAGGTGTACCGGTGCGGAGGTCGACGCCCGCGCCGGACCAGGCGACCCGCCGGGCGACCTCGGGCTTGTCGAGGGTCGCGCCGGCCACGACCATCGGCACACCGGCGGCGACCGCCGCGAGGGTGCCGCCCCACCCGGCGTTGGAGACCACGACGTCGACGAGCGGCAGCAGGTGGTCGTGCGGCAGGAACGCCGCGGCGCGGGCGTTGGCCGGCAGGGTGCCCAGGACGTCGGCGGGCGGCCCGCCGGTGGTGCACACGACGAGGGCGGGGGAGCCGGCGAGAGCCTCGAGGGTGGGGCGGAGCAGGTCGGTCGGGTCGACGTCGAGCGTCCCCTGCGTCACGTGCACGACCGGCCGTCCCGCCGCCCGCGCCGCGGCCAGCTCCGGCCACCACGCCGGCAGGTCGCCCGGGGGACCGGCCGGCGCGGCGAGCCGCCCGACGTAGTGCACGTGGGCGGGCAGGTCGCCGCGCGGATAGTCGAGCCCCGGGACACCCTGCGCCAGCACGAGATGCGGCGAGTAGAGGCCGTCGGGACCGGGCACGGCGGCGGGCCCGAGCCCGGCCGCGGCCCGCATCCTGGCCACCTGCGGGTCGACCGTGAGCCGGCCCGCCAGCTTGATCGGCTGCCACAGCGCCGTGTTCCGCCACCGGGTCAGGCGGCCGGTCGCGGGGCGCACCGGCAGGCCCAGCGGCGGCAGGTCCCGTCCCGGCAACGTCAGCGGGATCACCGTGACGGTCGCCCACGGCACGCCGAGCCGCTCCCCGGCGAGCCCGCCGCCGAACGCCAGCTGGTCCGTCACGATCAGGTCGAACGGTCCCGCGGCGGCGATGTCCGCCAGCTGCCCGGGCGCGGTGCCGAGCAGGATGTCGGTGAAGTTGGCCAGGTTGGCGCGGATGCCCTTGCCGTCACCGACCCGCGGGAACGTGTCGGCGAGCCGCGCGTCGTCGTAGTCCTTCGCGGCCTGCCACGGCAGCCACCGCGCCCCGGCCGACTCGAACCTGCCCCGGTACTTGGCGCCGGTGTACCCCGTCACGTCGTGCCCGCGCCGGACCAGCTCCGCGGCGACGGCCGCGGTCGGCCCGACGTGCCCCGCGAACGGCAGGCTGGCCACCAGAATCCTCGCCACCGGCACCACTCCTCAGCCGCACGCCGGGTCCCCGCGCGTCGACGGTACCCCTCGCCCCGGCGCGGTCCTCCGCGGTCCTCCGGGGCCGTCAGATGATCTGTCCCTGCAGGAACACGACGTTCGGCCAGACGCCGGCATCGACGAGAATGTCGAGACGCACCTGCCGCTCCCGCTCGACGGTGTGGACGTAGGCGCGGTACCGCCGGTGCGGGTCGGTGGGCCAGCCGAACCCCTGCGCCAGCTCCCGGGCGAACGGGATGCCGTCCTGCTCGAAGGCGCCGGACACCGCGACGTCGTTGTCCGCCAGGAACGCGGCGACGCAGTCGGGTCCGCCCGTCGTGCGGAGGAAGAACGAGTCCGCCTCCCATTGCGAGTACCGGTAGTACCGGGCGTCCGCCCGCGCGCAGTCCGGCAGCTTCACCGCATACCGGGTGAGCTCCTTCGACAGCGTGGTGTGCCGGCTCCCCGGATATGCCCGCGGGTCGGCGCCCTCGCCCGGGCGCAGCCACACCAGCACTGCGACGACCACCGCGACGACCGCCGGCGCGACCAGGACGCGTGGCACCGCACCCCTCGTCAACGGGATGCCCGCAGCCGCGCGACGGCCTGGTCCAGCTGGGCGGTGCTCACGCCGTCGCTGTGCACCGCGACGATCCGCCCGTCCTCGGTCCAGACCCGTGCCTTCGGCCCGGTGCCGCCGTCGCTGTCCGAGACGCTCGCCGGGTGCCCGGCGACCCGCGCCGGCTCCCCACCTGATGACCAGCGGACGAAGAGCTCCGCGGCGCGGTCGCCGCGGAGCACGGTCACGTCGAGGCGCGCAG
Organism: Dactylosporangium sp. NPDC051087; assembly: GCF_055586325.1. Taxonomy (NCBI): domain Bacteria; kingdom Bacillati; phylum Actinomycetota; class Actinomycetes; order Micromonosporales; family Micromonosporaceae; genus Dactylosporangium; species Dactylosporangium sp. NPDC051087. The sequence continues at coordinate 203,002 of NZ_JBVJIJ010000025.1, forward strand.
GTCCGCCGGTCCACGACTGCGACGCCCCGGTCGAGGTCGGAAACAGATATCCCCGTGCCCGCGCCCAGCCCAGACTCTCGGCGTTGGCCCTGACCGTGCCGACCGGCCGCAGGCCGCCGGGCAGGCCCGCCCGGTTGATGCGAGGCCGGTCGCCGCCGACGAGGTGCCTGGCGGCCGCGACCGCCTGGGCCTCGCCGAGGCCGCGGCCGACGACGGCCATGCGGGCGCCGTCCGGCGGCCCGGACCAGGTGGGCCAGCTGATCCACACGTCGCGGCCGACCCGGCCGACGGTGGCGCGGTGGCCACTGACCCAGACCGTCCGGCCGCTGTCGGAGCCGGGCAACGAGGTGGCGTCCCCGGCCGGCCAGTGGACGGCGGCGAGCGTCGCACCGGCCAGTGGATCGGGCGCGGTCAGGTCGGCGTACAGCGTGATCCGGCCGTCGCCGGTGTCGGGACGCGGCGTTCTCGTCTCCGCCGGCACCAGGTCGCCGATCCGCTGCGTGGCGGGCGCGTCGCCGCCGCGCGGGGACGCGAAGACGATCCAGGGCGGGGTGTCGGCCAGCGGCACCGGCGGGAACACTCTGCCGGTGCCCGCGTAGCCTGCCGCGAGCACGGCGACGACCACGGCCAGCCACACGAGACGCCGCCTCCACACCTGCCGACCTGTACGGCCGTCGCTCATTCCGCCCCCCGGAAGTCTCGGTTGCACGCGGCTGACCGCGGAGGCCTGTGGCGAGGCCGGGACGGCAGGATAAACCAGGACGTGGCGGGCAAAAGAATCGAACGGTGAAGATTCGACCCGATGGTCCGATCCGGCGGCCGGCGCGCGACCTGTCCGTCAGAAACAGTGGTGAACCTGGTCCGCACCACCTGGCTGGCCGGCAGGATCAGTCGCCGGGTCAGGGCGTTCACCGCCGGCGGCGACGCGCGGCCGGTGCTCGACCCGGAGGCCCTCGCCGAGGCGGACCGGCTGGCCAGGGCGGCGGGGCCGCGGTCGCAGGTCGCCGCGTACGTGCTGGGCTGGCTGCACTGGTGCCGGTTCCAGGCGCTGCCGGCGGGACAGGACGCCGCCGACCTGGCCGCCGCGGCGCGCTGGTTCGCCGAACTGCCGGCGAGCGACGCCGGCCGGCTGCCGCCGAACTGGGCGGAGGCAGCCGCCGAAGCCGCCGCCCGGCCCGGTGACCCGGGCCACGGGCACACGCTGGGCGGGCGGGCCGAGGCGCTGCTGATGGCGTACCAGCAGGGCGAGGAAGGGCCGGACGCGCTGGACCGGGCCGTCGCCGCGGCACGGGCCGCCGAGCCCGCCGGCGCCGACCGTGACCTGCTGGCGCTGCTGTTCGCGCGGCTGAGCTCCGCGCACCTGCGGCGCGATGCCGGTGCCGGTGACACGGACGCCGCGGTGGACCTGGCCGAGGTGGCGGGGCGGCTCGTCCGGCCCGGCGCCGACGCCGGGGTCCGGGCGGGGGTCCTGGAGACGCTGAGCGCGGCGTACGGCAGACGGTTCGAGATCGCCGGCGCCCGGGCCGACATCGACCGGGCCGTCGACGCCGCCCGCCGTGCCGTGGCGACGGCTCGCGCCGACGACGCGGAACGGTCCGTCACGCTCAGCACCCTCGGCAACGCGCTGGTGACACGGCACCGCAGCGGCGGGGGACGGGCCGACCTCGACGACGCCGTCGACGTCCTGCGGCAGGCCGCCGCCGCGGCCGGGGAACCCGGGCACGGCGCCGGCGTCGCCAACAACCTCGGTATCGCGCTCCGCGACCGGTTCGCCCGGGACCGGGCCGGCGACGACCTCACCGAGGCCGTGCTCGCCCACGAGGCCGCCGCCGGCGCCGTCCCGCCCGGCGACCCGGACCGCGGCGGCTACCTCACCAACCTCGGCGCCGCGTACACCGCCCGCTACCACCACGCCCGTGACCGTGCGGACCTCGACGCCGCGGTCGACGCGCACCGCGAGGCGCTCGCCGAACCCGGCGGGGCGGACCGGGCCGGGCTGCTGATGAACCTGGCGCACGCGCTGCACGTCCGGCACGAGGAGGCGCCGCGGGACACGGACGCCGCGGAGTCGGTGCGGCTGCACCGGCAGGCCACCGGACTCGTCCCGCCAAGCCACGCCCGGTACGCCGACCACCAGGCACAGCTCGCGATGGCTCTCACCGCCGCCGGCCGGCTCGACGGCGGCGGCCCGCAGGCCGACGAGGCCGTCACGGCGGCCCGGACCGCGCTCGCGGCCGCGCCGGAGCCGCGGCCGCACCTGCTGGTGGTCCTGGGCAACGCGTTGCGGGCCAGGTTCGAGGTGCGCGGCGACCCGGCCGACCGCACCGCCGCCGTCGACGCGTTCCGGCGCGTGGCGACGGACGCGACCGTGCCGGCGCCGGTCCAGATCCTGGCGGCCCGCCGCTGGGGCGCCCTCGCCGCCGCCGACCGGCCGGCCGCCGCGCTCGACGGGTACTCCACCGCCGTCGCCGCGCTGAGCCGGCTCGCCTGGCACGGCCTGCCCGAGGGCGACCGGCAGCACCTCCTCGGCACCGTCGGCGGCCTCGCCGGTGACGCCGCCGCGGCCGCCATTGACGCCGGCGACCCCCGACGGGCCGTCACGCTGCTGGAGCAGGGCCGTGCGGTCCTGTGGGCGCAGCGGCTGGACGGCCGGGCCGACCTGTCCGGCCTCGCCGCCGCCGCGCCGGACCTCGCCGAGGAGCTGGCGGCGGTCCGGGCCGCGCTGGACCTCGCAGACACCCCGGCCGAACGGCGCCGGGAGCTCGCCGCCACGCACGACCGGCTGCTCGCGCGCGTCCGGGCGCTGCCGCCGACGGCCGACCTGCCGCGGCCGGACCTGTTCCAGCGGCCGCTGCCGGTGGCCGACCTGCTGGCCGCCGGTGCGGGGAGCGCCGGGACGGTGGTGATCGTCAACGTCAGCCAGTGGCGGTGCGACGCCCTGCTGGTCCGCGACGGCGGCGTCACCGCCCTTGCCCTGCCCGGGCTGACGCTGGCCGACGCCGTGACGCACGCGGCGGCGCGGCTCGGCGTCGAACTGGCCGGGTCCCGCGACCTCGACGCCCCGGCCGTGCCCGTCGCCGGCGGCGTCCCGACCGCGGCCGGGACGCTGCAATGGCTGTGGCGCGAGGTCACCGGCCCGGTCCTGGACGCCCTCGGGCTGACCGGCCCGCCGGACGGGGACTGGCCCCGGCTGTGGTGGTGCCCGACCGGTCCGCTCACGCTCCTGCCGCTGCACGCCGCGGGCCCGGCACTGGACCGGGTCGTGTCCTCCTACACCCCGACGCTGCACGCCCTGCGCCGGGTCCGGCCCGCCGCCGACCCACCCGCCCCGGGGCCGATGCTGGTGGTGACCCAGCCGGCGACGCCGGGCCAGGCGCCGCTGCCGGCGGTCCGGCGCGAGCAGGACCAGATCCTCGGCCTGTTCGGCGCGGCCCGCTGCACGCTGCTGACGGACGCCGCCGCGAGCCGGGACCGGGTCGGCGCCGCCCTCGCCCGGCACCCGTGGGCGCACCTGTGCGGGCACGGCACCCAGGACCTCGACGACCCTTCCCGGGGCGGCCTGGTCCTGGCCGACGGCGTCCTCACCGTCGACGAGCTGCGGGCCGGCAGCGGCGCGGGCGAGTGGGTGTTCCTCGGCGCGTGCCAGACCGCGACCGGTGGCCTGCGCACCGCCGACGAGGTCATCAGCGTCGCCTCGGCGATGCACCACGGCGGCTGGCGGCACGTCGTCGGCGCGCTGTGGCCGGTCGAGGACTCCGCCGCCGCCGAGGTCGCTGCGGCCGTCTATCCGCCGCTGGTACGGGACGGGCGGCTGCGGCCGGACGACGGGGCCCTGGCGTTGCACCACGCCGTGCGGGCGCTGCGCGACCGGCAGCCGCACCGACCGGCGGCGTGGGCACCGTTCGTGCACCTGGGACCGTGACGCGCGGGTGCGGACCCGGTGCGGCTGGTTGCCCGCCGGTTGCGGTGCGGGCGGTCGCCTCAAGCCGGGGTGCCGTCCTCCGATGCGGTGGTGTCGGACCCCACCAGCAGGCACGGAAAGGCGGCCACAGTGCAGCGTTCACAGCTCCGGCGGTGGTTCGCCGTGACCGGCCTGACGGTGGTCATGCTCGCGCTGACCGGTCTGAGCGTGAGCGGCGTGGCGCACACGCGAAGCTCGGCGGCGGCCGTCAGCAAGGTGTGCATGCTCGCCGCGGCGTACGACCGGATCCACGACGCCGTGGTCACCGAGGAGCGCAGCGAGCGGCTCTACCGGGTCGAACCCGGGTCGGTGGTGCGGGACTCGCACGCGGCCGCGAGCGCGTCGCTGCAGGAGGCGCTGGGCGACGTGGAGCGGCTCGGCACCGCCGCCGACCGGCACCTGGCCGCTGAGATCGGGGCGCTGCACGGGCAGTACCTCCAGGCGGTCACGGACGTCTTCGACGCGGTCGACGGCCGGGCCGGCGACGAGCGGGCCGTCGACGCGGTCGACGCCGGCCGGGCGCAGTCGCTGTTCGAGCGGATCAACCGGATCGTGCAGACGGCGACCGTCGAGCGCAACGAGCAGGCCGCCCGGGCGCTGCGGGACCTGGAGCGGGTCGAGACGCTCGCGTTCATCGCGACGGTCGCCGGGTTCGCGGTGGGGCTGGTCCTGATGACGGTGCTGCTGGTGCTCAGCATCGGCTACCAGCGGCGGCTGGTGCGGCAGGCCGCGTCCAGCGAGCACCAGGCGTCGCACGACCCGCTGACCGGCCTGCCGAACCGGGTGCTGTTCGCCCGCCGCGCCGGGACCGCGCTGCAGGACGCCCGGGAGCGTGGCGGCAGCGCGTCGGTGCTGATGCTGGACCTGGACCGGTTCAAGGAGGTCAACGACACCCTGGGCCACCACTACGGCGACGAGCTGCTGCGGCAGGTCGCGGCCCGCACCAGCGCCGCGGTGCGCTCCGGGGACCTGGTCGCCCGCCTGTCCGGTGACGAGTTCGCGATCCTGCTGCCGCACGCGGCGGCGCCGGACGCCGCGCGCCTCGCCGCCCGGCTCCAGAACGACCTGCACCGCAGCTTCCTCCTCGACGACGTGACCGTCGACATCGAGGCGAGCATCGGTGTCGCGGCGGCACCCGAGCACGCGAGCACCGTCGAGGCCGCACTGCGCTGCGCGGACATCGCCATGTACAACGCCAAGGACACGAAGACCGGGATCGCCGTCTACGACGTGGCCATGCAGGTCGAGGACGGCAGCCGCCTGCTCCTGCTCGGTGACCTGCGCCGCGCCCTGGACAGCACCGACCAGCTCACGCTGCACTACCAGCCGAAGGTCCGGCTCAGCGACGGCCGGGTGTCCGGCGTCGAGGCGCTCGTGCGGTGGCAGCACCCGACCCGCGGCGCGATCCCGCCGGCGGAGTTCATCCCGGTCGCCGAGACCACCGGCCTGATCAGCCGGCTCACCCTGTACGTGCTGCGCGCCGCCCTCGGGCAGGTCCGCACGTGGCTGGACGACGGCCTGACGGTCCCGGTCGCCGTCAACCTGTCACCGCGGTGCCTGCTCGACGCCGGCCTGGTCGGGCATGTCGTGGCGCTGCTGCACGAGTTCGACGTGCCGGCGACGCTGCTGCGGCTGGAGGTGACCGAGTCGGCCGTCATGGCGAACCCGGCGATGGCCACCGCCACCCTCACCGAACTGCACGAGCTCGGCGTCCGGCTGTCGATCGACGACTACGGCACCGGCTACTCGTCCATGGCGTACCTGAAGCGCCTGCCCGTCGACGAGCTGAAGGTCGACCGCACGTTCGTCCTGCACATGGACGCCGACCACGACGACGCCGCCCTCGTCCGCGGCGCCATCGAGCTCGGCCACAACCTGGGCATGACGGTCGTCGCCGAGGGTGTCGAGGGCAGTGCGCACGTCGCCGCCCTGCGGGCGCTCGGCTGCGACATCGCGCAGGGCTACCACTACGCCCGCCCGATGCCCGCCGCCGACCTCGGCCGGTGGATGCACGAGCAGCGCCCGGTCACCGTCCCCGCCTGACCGTTCCGGCCGTACGCCCGCCGCGGGGTCAGGAGATGCGGCGGACCGCTTCCAGCGCGACGGCGTCGTCGCCGCGGCGGGTGTCGAGCGCCCGGTGCAGCGTGAGCCCTTCGATCAGGGCGTCGAGGATCCGCGCGGTCGTCGGGTCGAAGTGCCGGCGCAGCGCATGCCGGCTGCGCGCCATCCACCGCTCGGTGATGGCGCGGTACCCCGGCCGGCGGGCGGCGAGCGTGTACAGCTCATGCGTGATGATCAGGTCGCGGGCGTCGCGTTCGGCCGGGTCGTGGTTGATGAGCGACGCGACCGCCGCCAGCGCGTCCTCGCGGGTGACCGCCTGGCCCATGCGGTGCTCGAACTGCGTGGCGGCGCGGTCGGCGAAGCGGGAGAAGGCCTCGGTGAGCAGCTCGTCCATGCCGCTGAAGTGATACGTCATGGACCCGAGCGGCACGTCGGCGGCGGCGGCGACCCGGCGGTGGGACGTGCCGGCGACACCGTCCCGCGCTATGACGTCGAGACACGCGTCGATGATGCGGTCACGCCGGTCGGGGTCGGAGCGCCGGGCGGCGGTCAATCGCGCACGGACCGCACGACGCGGGCGGGGCTGCCCATGGCGACGACGTCCGCCGGGATGTCGCGGGTGACGACGGATCCGGCGCCGACGACGCTGTTGTCGCCGATGGTGACGCCCGGGCAGACGATGACGCCGCCGCCGAGCCACACGTTGTCGCCGATCCTGATCGGCCGGGCGGACTCGAGGTGGGCCCGCCGGGCCTCCGGGTCGATCGGGCGGGTGGGCGTGAGCAGCTGCACGCCGGGCCCGATCACGCAGTCCTCGCCGATGGTGATCCTGGCGACGTCCAGCGCGGTGAGGTTGACGTCGACGACGGTGCGGGCGCCGATGTGGATGTTGTCGCCGAAGTCGACGAACAGCGGCGGCTTGACGAACGCGCCGTCGCCGAGAGTACCGACGAGCGCCTCCAGCAGGGGCCGGGCCGCGGCCAGGTCCTGCACCGCCGCCCGGTGGTAGGCGTCGGCGAGCTGGACCGCGCGCTGGGCGAGGCGGTCGCTCTCCGGGTCGTCGCCGCCGACATACAGGTCGCCGGCGAGCATCCGCTCGCGATTCGTCCGGTCGTCGCCTTCGAACCAGTCCCGGGACATGCGTACGATCGTACACATTGAGCTTCGACGGAAGGCTGAACATGTCCTCCAGGACGGACCACGCGGCGATCGGCACGATCTTCGCCATCCACGGTGCGGTCGCCGGCACGTTCGCGACCCGGGTCCCGGCCATCGCCGAGCGCCTGGACCTGTCGCCGGGCGAGCTCGGCGTCGCGCTGTTCATGCCCGCCGTCGCCTCACTGATCCTGATGCCGATGACCGGGCGGCTGATCCACCGCATCGGCACGAGGACGGCCACCCGGCTGCTGATCGCGGTCTGGTGCCTCGCACCGATCCTCACGGCCGTCGCGCCGAACCTTCCCGTGCTCTGCGCGGCGCTGCTGGTGTTCGGCGCGGCCGCCGGCACCGCCGACGTCGCCATGAACGCGCAGGGCGTCGCGACCGAGGCGCACATCGGCCGGCCCATCATGTCCAGCCTGCACGGCCTGTGGAGCATCGGCGGCTTCGCGGCCGCCGGCGCCGGCGCGCTGGTCGTGAAGGCGGACCTCGGCGTGCTCCCGCACTTCGCCGCGATGGCCGCGGTGCTGCTGCTGATCAGCCAGGCCGCCGGGCCCCGCCTGGCCGCCACGGCGGCGGACGAGGTCGACGACGGCGAGCCGGCACCGCCGCGGTTCGCGTTCCCCCGGGGCCCGGTCCTGGCCGTCGCCCTGCTCGCGTTCTGTGCGGTGTTCCCGGAGATCGCCGGCCTGGACTGGGCGGCCATCTACCTCACGCGGGTCCTCGACTCCGGGCACGCCACCGCGGCCCTCGGCTACACCGTCTTCGCCGCCGGGATGGCGATCTGCCGCCTGCTCGGCGACCAGATCATCCGTCGCTTTGGGGCCGTGTCGACGGTACGCACCGGCGCCGTCGCCGGCACGATCGGCGCCGCCCTGGTCGTGTGGGCTGTCAACGCGCCCGTCACGATCGTCGGCTTCGGGCTGCTCGGCGTCGGCATCTCCGTCGTCGTGCCGCTGGCCTTCGCGACCGCGGGCCGGGTCGGCTCGCAGTCCGGCCGCGCACAGACCGGCAACGCGATCGCGGGCGTCGCCACCATCGCCTACGGCGCCGGCCTCGCCGCACCGGGCGTCATCGGCGGCGTCGCGTCCCTGTCGTCGCTGCGGATCTCGTTCGTCCTGGTCGCGGTGCTCGTGGCGACGGTCGCGATCACCGCCGGCGTGCTGTCCTCGGCGGACGGCGACGGCGACGGGCGCGCGGAGCCGGCCGGTCGCGTCGAGGTGCCGGCCGCCGAGTGACCCGGCGGTGCCGCCCGAGCGGCGGTCCACCCCGGGCGTGCCGCCGGGCGGTACCGTGCAACCTATGACTGCTGACGGTGCCGGTGGTCCGGGGGCGCCGCGGTCGTCGTGCGGAGGTTGCCGGTGACGCCCGCGTTTCCCGGCCGAGGGCGGTGACGGTGCGGCTGCCCGATCGCGCCAGGTCGTCCGCGCTGCTGATCGGCACCAGCGCCTACAGCGCCCCGACCCTCCCCGACCTGCCCGCGGTGCGCAACAACCTGCAGGGTCTCGCGGCGGCGCTGACCGACCCCGTCCACGGCAGTGTCAGCGCCGCCAAGTGCCGGATCATCGACCAGCCGGCGAACCCGATGACGATCCCCAAGGCGCTGAGCGAGCTGGCCCGCGACGCGGACGACACGCTGATCGTCTACTACGCCGGCCACGGAATCCTGGGCCGCGCGACCGGCGAGCTGTTCCTCGCGCTGCCCGACTCCGATCCGGAGTACCCGGCGTTCAGCGCGTTGCGGTACGACGATCTGCGCAACCTCATGGTGGCCGACGGCGACGTCCACGCCAGGAACCGTGTCGTGATCCTGGACTGCTGCTACAGCGGCCGCGCGATCGCGTCGATGTCCGACACGCAGGTCGGCGGCCTGGTGGACATCGAGGGCACCTATGTCCTGACGGCGACGGCGCGCACCCGGCAGGCCCTGGCACCCCCGGGTGCGCGCTACACCGCGTTCAGCGGCGCGCTGATCGAGCTGCTGCGGGACGGCATCGCCGACGGCCCTGAGCTGCTCAGCCTCACCACGATCTACCAGCAGCTGAGCACCGTGCAGCGGAGGCGGAGCCTGCCGGCGCCCGAGCAGAGCAACTTCCGCACGGTCGCGCAGCTCGCGCTCGCCCGGAACCGCGCCTATCGGCGGGCCCGTCAGGCGCCCGCCGCCGGCAGCCCGGCACCGGTGTCGGCGCCGACGCCGGCACCGGCACCGGCCGGCAGGCGCCCGCCGGCCAAGCACGCCGGTGCGGGCTACCGGCTGCCGCCGCTGGACCTGCTGGCGTTCGGCGAAGCGCCGCGCAGCCGCACCCGCGCCAACAACGAGGTGGCCGCCGCGCTGGAGGGCGTGTTCCACCAGTTCGGCGTCAACGCGCTCGTCACCGGCTTCACCCACGGCCCGGCGGTGAGCCGCTTCGACGTCGAGGTCAGCCACGGCGTGGCGGCCGAGCGGATCGCGGGCCTGGCGCGGGCGATCGCCGTCGCGGCCAAGGTGCCGGACGTGCGGATCGTCCGCCCGGCCCACGGCGAGGGCACCTTCGGCGTCGAGGTCCCGCACCGGGGCCCCGACCGGGAGCTGGTCGCGCTCGGTGACCTGCTGCGGTCGCGCGCCGCCTCCAGCGGCCGGCACCCGCTCCTCGTCGCGCTGGGCACGGACGTCGAGGGCGGCTACGTGATGGCCGACCTGGCGCACCTCCTGATCGCCGGCGAGTCCGGCGCGGGCACGTCGACCTGGCTGCACACGCTGCTGGTGTCGCTGCTGACCAGGGCCACGCCCGACGAGGTGCGGCTGCTGCTGGTCGACCCGAAGCGGGCCGGGCTGACCGCCTACGAGGGCGTCCCGCACCTGGTCACGCCGATCGTCACCGACCCGGAGCAGGCGGCCGGCGCGCTGGACGGGGTCGTGCGTGAGCTGAGCGTGCGGCACGACGACCTCGCCGCCGCCGGGGTCGGGCACGTCGACGACTACAACCGAAAGGTCCGGGCCGGGCAGATCACCGCGCCGCCGGGCGGCGAGCGGGTCATCCGGCCGTACCCGTATCTGCTGGTCGTCGTCGACGAGCTCGCCGACCTGATGACGGCCGCGCCGGGCGACGTCGAGCACGCCATGGTGCTCATCGCCAGGCTGGGCGGGGCGGCCGGCGTCCACCTGGTCCTCGCCACCCAACGCCCCGCCGCCGACGTCCTCACCGACCCCGTCAAGGCGCACGTCCCGGCGCGGCTGGCCTTCGCGACCTCGTCGCCGGCCGACTCGCAGGCCATCCTCGACCGGCCCGGCGCCGAGCGGCTGATCGGCCGCGGCGACGCCCTCTTCCTGCCGCCGGGCGCGCAGGAACCGGTCCGGGTCCAGGGCCCCTGGGTCAGCGCGGCCGAGGTCGACGACGTCGTGCGGTTCTGCAAGGACCAGCGGCGGCCCGAGTAGCCCGGCGGCCGGCGTACCGGCGATAAACCGGTGGAGCCCCCGGCGGCACGCTGCTAGCGTCGCCCACGTCCGGGTCGCCGAACGAGGACGGACCGTTGTACACCAGCTGAGACATCCGCTGCGCCGAGCAGGCACGTGAGGGGCCCCTTTCCGTGGGTGGCCCCGCCCAGGCGTGCGCTCTCGGACCCCGACATCCCGCACTGACCGAGCGAGTGCGGCGCGCCGTCGTGACACACGGCCCGCCACTCGCCCCTCCGTCGTGCGCGGACTCTCCCCGCGGGGCGTCGCCCCCGCACGAAGATGTCGCAGCAGATCGGTTTCTCACCGGTGCTCAACAGCAACGAACGACGTCCCGCGGCGCAGTGGCTCGTGTGCCCGACCGCCCTTCCGCTCATCCGCCGCCGCTGCCTGCGCTGTCCGTCGGCGCTTTACCGCACGTACGGCAAGTTCCGCGTCAACGCCAACCACAAGCTCCTCGACGTGTGGCTCCTGGCGCTGTGCGCCGGATGCGGCGAGACCATCAAGCTCACGGTCCTCGAACGGACCAACGTCCGCGCCATCGAACCGTCGACGCTGGACCGGTTCCACGCCAACGACCCCACCCTCGCGGCCGACCTGCTGCAGGACCCGGTCCTGCTGCGCCGCAACAACGTCGCGCTCGTCTGGGACGACGCGTGGACGCTGCGGAAGTCGCCGCCCGGCGACCCGGAGGCCGGGGTGCTCGACGTGTCGGTCCGCTTCGCCCGGCGCATCCCGATCAGGCGGACGGTCCTGCTGGCGGCCGGGCTGGAGGTGTCGCGATCCGAGGTGCAGAGGCTCCTCGCCGCCGGCATCCTCACCTCGGAGGACCGCCTCACCGGCACGTCGTCCAGCGATTTCTCGTTCACGATGAAGCGCCTTGCGTGACCTCGATGATCACATCAGCGGGGTACGGCACGGCCGCCTGCGGGCGGCGGCATCACCCGGCGGGTTCGGCGGCGGGCAGCGTGAGGGTCATGGTGAGTCCGCCGCCGGGGGTGTGTTCGGGTTCGAGGTGGCCGTGCATGGCTTCGGCGAGGCCGCGGGAGAGGGCGAGGCCGAGTCCGACGCCGGTGGTGTTGTCGTGGTCGCCGAGGCGTTGGAAGGGTTGGAAGATGCGGTCGTGGTCGGTGGTGGGGATGCCGGGTCCGTGGTCGATGACGCGGATTTGGACGTGGCCGGCGTGTGTGCTGGCGGTGATGAGGGGTGGTTGTCCGGTGGGGCTGTGGCGCAGGGCGTTGGCGAGGAGGTTGACGATGATGCGTTCCAGCAGGGCCGGGTCGGCGTACGCGTCGGGCAGGTAGTCGGGGATGTTGACGCGCACGCCGTCGGCGGGGTCGCCGAGGTCGGCGATGCTGTTGGTGACGGCGTCGGCGACGTTGAGCTGCTGCGGGTGCATGCCGAGGGCGCCGGCTTGTAGGCGGCTCATGTCGAGGAGGTTGTCGACGAGGCGGTTGAGCCGGTCGAGGGATTCTTCGGCGGTGGCGAGGAGTTCGTCGCGGTCGTCGGTGGAGAATTCGACGTCGTGGCTGCGGAGGCTGCCGACGGCGGCTTTGGCGGAGGCGAGTGGGGTGCGCAGGTCGTGGCTGACGGCGGACAGCAGGGCGGTGCGGACTTTGTCGATTTCGGCGAGGTTGCCGGCTTCGGCGGCTTGTTCGGTGAGTTGTTGCTGGCGTAGTGCGATGGCGGCGTGCGCGGCGAACGCTTCGATGAGCCGGCGGTCGGCGGCGGCCAGGGTCGGGCCGCGCAGCACCAGGGACAGCTCCTCGTCGATCGGGACCTCGCTCTCCCCGTCGGTGGGTGACGCGCACGGCTGATCACCGGCGTTCGCGGCGACCCGCCACCCGTCGTCGCCGCCTTGCAGGAGCGTGACGGTGGTGAGGCCGAACGACTCGCGGACCCGTTCGAGGAGGGCCGGCAGGGGCCGGTCGCCGTGCAGGACGCTGCCGGCGAGGGTGGCGAGCGTCTGCGCCTCGGTGCGGGCGCGTGCCGCCTCCCTGGTCCGGCGTGCGGCGAGGTCGACGACCGTGGACACGGCGACGGCGACGGTGACGAACGCCAGGAGCGCGAACAGGTTCTCCTGTCTGGCGACGGTGAAGCGGTGCAGGGGTGGGGTGAAGAAGTAGTTGAGCAGCAGGAAGCTGCCGACGGCGGCGAGCAGCGCGGGCCACAGCCCGCCGGTGAGCGCGACGGCGACGGTCAGGATGAGGAACGCGAGGATGTC
>NZ_JBVJIJ010000026.1:0-28905 GCF_055586325.1 Dactylosporangium sp. NPDC051087
TCCAACTGCTGCGAAGCCCTACCCAACGCCACCCACGCATATTACCTGAAATAGACATAAAACGATGGTCTGGCCCTCCGGGCCAGACCATCGTTTAACACCAGTCACCTAGAACGGGTGCGGATCGATGATCCGCCGGACGAAGCGTCCTTCGCGGAGCGCGTCGATCGCGGGATGTCCGTCTCCGACGCGTTGCGCCAGCCGGTTGACCGCGGCATCGACGTCAGCGCCGGCGTCGGTCTGGTTCAGCTTCGCCCGCAGCAGCGCCAGGTTCGCCCCGCATCGCAGTGTGTCCGGGTGATCCTCGCCCAGCACCTGCACCGTCAGCTCCATGACCTCGCGCATCAGTTCGAGCGCTTTGTGCGGGTCTCCGGCCTCCGCGGTGGTGATGCCGAGGTTCATCCGGGCGGCGATGGTGAACGGATGGCGCGGGGTGAGGGTCTGGCTGAAGCTTTCCGCCGTCGTGCGGGTCATGCGAAGCGCCCGCTGCGTGTCTGCCATGGCACGCACCACCATTGCGAGATTGTTCTGGCAGACGAGCGTGTGCGGGTGTGTCGGGCCGAGGTTCTGCTCATAGGCGTTGGCCACGGCCGCCAGTTCCCGGTTGGCGGTCTGCAGGTCGCGTGCCGCCAGCAGGTTCAGCGCTCTGCTCAGCCGGCAGGCGAGGGTGTCCGGGCTGGTGGGTCCGAGTGTGTCGTTGAGTCTGTCGTAGGCGTCCTCGAGCAGCAACGCGGACTCGGTCGGACGCCCGGCGCTGCGCAGCGACACCGCGAGGTTCGCCTGGACGTGCAGCGCGTTGCGCGAGTTGTGCCCCTGCACCCGGACCGCGGTGTCGTGCACGGCCCGCAGCAGAGCCACGGAGCGCTCGTACTCGCCCGCGTCACGCAGGTCCCGGCCAAGGTGTGAACCGGACACCAGCGTGTTGGGGTGGCCGTCGCCGAGCACGTCCCTGCGCCGTTGGTAGGTGAACTCGTCCCGGGACCGGGCGCTGCGGAAGTCGCCCATCAGCCGGAACGAGATCGCCACGTTGCTCAGCGCCGTCAACGTTCGCGGATGGTCGTCTCCGAAGTGCTGCTTCCACGCCTGGTACGTCGCTTCGTCGTGATCCAGCGCGTCCTTGTAGCGGCCGAGCCCGCGAAGGTCGCCGGCGAGGCTACCACTGGTCATCAGCGTGTGCGGGTGGTGCGGCGGCAGAAGACTCCGCTGCTGCGCCAGCACCTCCTCGTCGATTCGCAGCGAGTCGGCGAACCGGCCGCGGTCGCGCAGGACGTTCGCCCGGTGGAACCGCATGTGCAGGAGCTGGCGCCGCAGTGCCTGCTGGGCGCCGTCCTCGGAGGACGCGTCGAGCAGTTCCTGCCAGGTCTGCTCCGTCCGCTGCGCGAGCCGCTCGGCGCTGTCGAGATCGGCACGCAGCCACAGGAACCGGACCCGGTCCAGCATCAGCCGGCGTACCGCCTCGTCGGGGCAGGTGGCGGCGTCGGTGACATCCAGCTCGATGTGTGGCCAGAGCATGCGGAAACGGTTCCAGGTCTGTGGATCGTCGACCTCGCCCGGTGGCCGGAACGCGGCGAGCACCTGGTGTATCTCATGCCGTGCCTGCATCACCTCGTCGGGCGACATTCGCGAGCGGACGACGTGCTGCAGCAGGCGGTGGATCTGCAGCTGGCCGCCGGTGTTGCCCTCCTCGCCCTCACCACGCTGATCGATGCGCACCAGCGCCAGGCGGTGCAGCTGCTGCACGAGGGTGCCTCGCATCAGCCCTTCGGCCACGTCGGGGTTGAAGGGGATGAGTTTCGCCGCGAGCTGGTCGCTGTACACCAGCTCCAGCGCGATCTCCGGGCCGAGGAGCGAGCACAGCTGCAGCAGCCGGTAGGCGGCCGGTGACTGCTCGCGGAGACGGCCGAGGGACAGGTCCCAAATGGCTTCGACCGAGCTGGACTCCGTCGACGACAGCGCTCGAGCACCACGACGCTCGATGTCGCGAAGATAGTCCTCGACCGATGTGCCGGTCTCCTCGAGCCACGCGCCGGCGGCCGCGATCGCGATGGGCAGATCGCCGAGTGCCTCGGCAACCCGGTCCGCCTCGTGCGGCTTGAGCGCTCGGACCCGATCGCGGAGGTGAGCGATGCTTTCCCGGCGGTGGAACACGTCGACCTGCAGCGCCTTGGCGTCGTCACCCCATTCGAGGTTCCTCGACGTGATGATCGTATGACCGAGGCCCTGCGGCAGGAACTCATGAACGCGCCGGTCGTCGGCGTTGTCGAAGATGAGCAGCCACCGCAGGTGGGGTTCACCCCGGCTCAACGCCCGCAGGACCGCGCGCATGTTCTCGGGCCCGCTGGACTGCGGCTGAAGGTTCAGCCTGCTGCCCAGGTCGCTCAGCTGCGCTTCGATGAACGTGAGCTGGTCCGCGTTGATCCACCAGACGACGTCGTAGGCGCTGCCGAACCGGTAGGCGTACTCGAGCGCCAACTGGGTCTTGCCGATTCCGCCCATGCCCTGCAGTGCCACCGGCTGGGCACCGGACAGCACCACCGGCGCGGTCCCTTCGCGCAGCGTCGACCGCAGCTGCCGGAGGTCGCTCTCCCGGCCCGTGAACCGGGGATTCCGTGCCGGTAGCCGGATCACGGCCGGGTCCGTCCCGGGAAAGCGCGGGCGGATCAGCGAGGCAGGCGTCGTACCTACCGAGCCTGGTCGCCCGACCAGTCGCAGCAGGCGTTCGACGGCGACGCGTTCGTCGCTGACGCCGATCAGCGATGTCGTGTTCCCAGGAGCGACATTCGGCAAGGGCTGAACGTCGGCGACGTAAACGGCGAGCGGCTGGCGGCCGGTGTGTTCAGGCACCGTCATGAAGGACAGTTCCCGGAAGTTCGCCGCCGAGATGACCTGCAACGGACGCGCGTCACGATGGGCGGTCGCCGCGTCGTCCGTCCCTGCTTCCAGCACGTGGATACCCAAGGCGGCCAGGACGGAGCTGATCCACTCTGCCCAGATCTGATCCGCAGGAGCGTAGCTGACGACGACCTCCTTCTCCGCTCCGGTCGCTCGCCGGATGAACCGGTCGCGGATGGCGACCCGCATCGGCTCGTCCGTGGGAACGAGGGCGGTGACGGTGCCATCGGTGATCCGCGAGGTGAGGCCCTCGTACGCGGAAAGCAGTGAACCACGCCGTCCCGGCAGATCGCCGAACGTCGCGAGCGTCTCCTCGTATCCGTAGTAGGCCTGGTAGGGGATGACGATTCCCGCCCAGTAGCGCTCCCGGTCCTCGGCGGTCATCCCGTGCGGCAGGCCTTCGAATCGCTGCATGGCCACCGTCAGCCCCGCGTCGGCCTTCTCCTTCTCCGCGGGATCGACGCGCATCGGCACCGGAAGGATGCGGACCGGCCTGCTCTTGCGATGGCGTTCGACATAGCGGGCGACCCGGGAAGCCCCATCGATTCCTTGGTCGCTCAGTGTGAAGCAGTCCACCAGTACGTCCGGCATCTGGATCGTGCAGATGTCGGCGATGTCGCTGAGGCCGGTCCGGCTGTCGATCAGGGTGTAGTCGTACCGTTGCTTCATATCGGCTCGAACGGCATCGAGGAAGCGCCCGCCGTCCTGCCGCTCGTAGAAGTCGTCCCAGTTGAGCCCGGACAGCGTCGCGGCGTAGTCGTTGTTCTGCTGCCCCGCGTGCAGGAAGTCCAATGTCCCCTCGCCCGGAAACGTCCAGTTGAGCGAGATGGCATGACGCTGGACCTTGGCGAACGACTCATGCCAGTTGGCCTCCCGCGGCGCGTTGCGGGTGGACGCCCATTCGAACTCACGAATGAGGTCGATGACCCCCTTCGTGTCGTTCAACGTTTCCGCGTTGAGAAACGGGGAGAAGAAGCGGTGCAGGCCAGGTGACTCGAGATCCCAGTCGACGATCAGCACCCGTTTACCGCTGGCGGCCAGGATCCAGGCGACGTTCGCGAGGGCCATGGTGCGACCGGTGCCGCCCTTGTAGGAGTAGAACGTGACGACCTGACCGTTGTGGTTCTCGCTCATGTGCCTTCTTCTCCGATCCTGGAGACGGTTGTCAGTCGCTGAGCCGAGGTCGGCGGCGGGCCCCGTCCTGCGGCGGGTCGCGTCGGAGGAACTGTCGCTGCATCTGGCTGACCAGCCGCGCCATCATCTCGTCGAACTCGTTGAAGTGCGTCGATCGTTTCAGTTGCAGCGGGTCGGACTGCAGGCTCCGGACGAGGGTTTCGATGCGGAACGCCAGATCCTCGCACTCGCCCCGCTGTGGATCGCGGTCGTCGAAAACCAGAACGGGTGCCACCCACTTGGGTAGATGGACGATCGCATTGGGCAGGTCATTCAGTGGTTTGTGCGAATTCATGGAGTTCAGCATCAAGGCCCACGGGTCTATCAGCACCACTCCCGGTGCGCTGTCGAACTGCTGGTGGCCCGGCTCGAAGTCGATCATCTCGGTCCGGAGGCCGAGCCGGAAGGCGACCTCTGCCGCATGTTCGGCGATCGGCTGAGCTCTGCTCTCGTTGAAAGGGCGCCAGAGCTGGCTGGTGGCGCCGTACCGGTCCGGCGGTCGCTGGCGGGGCAGCCGGTGCACGGCTGGGGCGAGCACCGCGATCAGGAACGGGGCGCCCGAGGCGGACGGTTCGGCGGTCAGCCCGCCCTGACGCTGCGCCGGCACCGCGACGGGCCGGTGCTCGGCGATGTCGACGATGCGTTGGGCGAGATCGGCGACGATCGCCCGGTACAGGTGCGCGTGTTCGTTGACGACGCCGAGAGCGCGGAGCCCGAGTTCGGTGTACAGGTGTACGTCCGAGCCGACGGATCCGTCGGTGACCCGGCCGGCGACCCGGTCACCGGAGGGTGCCGCCCACAGGACGTGCTGGACTCGTTGGTGGGTGACGCTCGACGGCGTGTCCGCCAGCCGCTGATGGAACAGGTTCAGGGTGTTGAGCGGCTTGCTGGGGTAGGTCGCCGAATGCAGGACGACGAACACCTCGGCGGTGCTGAGCGCCGCCATGGTCGTGGCCATGGCGGCCGGTTCCAGGGACAGCGGCGGCTCGAGATAGCCGAGTTTCGAGGCGTCGGGGTGCCTCGCCCTGGCACGCACTTCGACGTCGAGATCCCGATAGAACTGGTCGACCGCATAGTCGACCCCCGGCCGGATCTCGCCGGGGGCACCGGGCGCGTGAGCGCAGCTGACGAAGTAGTACAGATCGTTCGGGGGCGGTTCCTGTATCGGTGCGGGAAAGTTCATAACACCCGCTCAGCGCCGGTGCCGATGCGGCATTCGGCTGGGCCGGCAATGAACCCACCATCCATACGTCGATCTCCCACCGTCCCGGCCGGGCCACGTACGGTAAGGGTAGATGCGTCGATGCCACTGCGCTACATCGGTTGGACCTTTCGATGTCGGTCCGTCGAATCGAAGTTTGCGTCAATCGGTCGCCGCGGCATCAGCCGTGCCGCCGACCTGTCATTCCCGCCATCCGGCGAGCGTGTCGGCCATTCGACCCACCATGCGGCTACCGGCCGGCGTGAGTGCGTCGGTGTGGGTGATCGCATCGATGGCAGAAAATGTCCAGTCACGATACTGCCGATAGTTGGACGCAGCCTCCTGCTGATGGCTGTCGTCCCGCGAGGCCCGTGCCCGCCACATGCCGGCGACCGCGAGATGTGCGTAGATGCCGTGCAGTACGCCCTCGGCGGGACGTGGGTCCTTGCGCCAGGCCACCCGCAGCAGTTGCCGGTAGCTCTCATCGACGAGCTCGTGCAGGTCGAGCACCGCGCTGAGTTTGGCATGCTGGAACTCGTGCACGATCATGACCGACAATGACTCGGCGGGGGCCGCGGTGGTGCCGACCGCGCCGAACGCATGCCTGGCGGTTGAGCTGTGCAGCAACCCGGTGCTGTCGGAGCGCAGCGGTGTGACGGTGGTCCAGCCTGCGCGAAGTCCTGGCAGGTGGTCCGGAGCGTCGGCCTCGATCAGCCGCCACGCTCCTTCGAGCATCTCTGCCCAGGCGCTCACGCTCGAGGAGGGCAGCCGAGACTCGGGTGGCCAGTCGTGGCAGTCACGGTAGGGATCCGCGTCCTCGAGGAGCAGCTGCCTTCCGCCGATCGTCAGCAGCTGCGACGGCCGCCAGCCGGGGGCCGACGCGCGGAGGTCGCCGACCGTCAGCACGTCGCCGATGCGGATGGACCGCCCGTCGCCGGTGACGATCAGGTCGGTCGTCGATGCCGTCGACGGGGCGAGCTCGGCGACACCGATCGTCGGCAGATGCACGCCCGTGGCACGCATCGGCACCGCGAGCCGTGCCGGCGTTCCGGCGTGAATCGCGGCGGCGCCGGCGATGGCCGCGATGTACTCGACGTCGTCCTCGCCGTCCGTCAGGCACCGCACCGCCCAGGCGCGGACATACGGGTGGCGCAGCACGGCGGCGACCGCGTCGGTGTGCGTGGCCTCGAGCTCGACCAGGAGATCCCAGGCGTGGCGCACATGCCGCATCCCGCTGTGCCGGTCGGCGACCGCGGCGAGCAGTGCTCGGGTGATCCCCAACTGCGTGTCGACGAGATAGCCGACGCTCTGTGCGTCGCTGTCGCCCGATCCGATCCGGTCCAGCAGGTCCGGCGGTGCGGCCGGGGTCTGCGGCGCGGAGGAGGCGGTCGACGCCTGGCGCGGCGGGGTCAGATCATCCATGATCCGGATGAACTCCTTGAGGTCTGCGCAGTACACAGTCGGGTTGTCGAAGCCCTGGGTGCTGCTGTAGCGATGCGCGAACAGGCCACCGCCGCAGCGCTGGACGACCGGGCATGCGCGGCAGGTGGCAGACAGGCCGGCGATCCCGCGCTGGCGAATGTCGATCATCGGCAGTGCCGCGACGGCATCCACGGAGTGCGTGAAGACGCTGAGTCCCGTGCCCGGCGCGCCGTCGAACGTCGTCTTCAGCGAGTCGGACTGTTCCCA
Source organism: Dactylosporangium sp. NPDC051087 (assembly GCF_055586325.1). Taxonomy (NCBI): domain Bacteria; kingdom Bacillati; phylum Actinomycetota; class Actinomycetes; order Micromonosporales; family Micromonosporaceae; genus Dactylosporangium; species Dactylosporangium sp. NPDC051087. The sequence continues at coordinate 6,956 of NZ_JBVJIJ010000026.1, forward strand.
GGAGCCGTCGGTTTCGATGACGGCGAGATCCGCGCGGTCCAGTCCCACCCATTCACTGCCGCTGGGGCCTCCGGCCGCGGACGAGAGCAGGGCCTCGAACAGGCGGACAGCGACCGTGCGCCCGTCGGCGATCCACTGCCTGTAGACGGAGGCCAGCCAGCGCGCGTACGGAGTCGGATCATCGCCGGGTCTCGGCGGCGGCACGTCCCAGGTGGCGTGGGGAAGCAGGAAGTCCATCCGGGGCGGCTCCTGCTCCACAAGTGCCCGGTAAACCCGGATCGGGTCGTTGGCGATGTCGACCGTGCACAGGATGCCGCCATAGATGCGCCGGTTCCGAGGCTGCCGCAACAGGCTCAATGCGCGAATCACCTGCGCATGACTGCTCGCGCCGGACGCGAACCGCCGGTGCCGGTCGTTGGCGAGCTTGTCGCCGTCCAGGGAGACGCCGACCCGGACGTCGAAGTCGAGCAGGACGTCGCAGATCTCCTGCGTCAGCAGGACCCCGTTGGTCTGCAGTCTGAAGTCGGGAGCCGTGACGGGCGAGATGGTCGTGTGCAGTTCGCCGAGGACCGAACGCAGACCCGCGGCACCGAGCAGCAATGGCTCACCGCCGTGCAGCACGACCGTGACGCTCGGCAGCTGGTGCGCCTCGGCATGCTCGGCGATGCGCCAAGCCGCGGTCTTGACCGTGCCCGGATCCATCCTGCGTGGCTGCCGACGCCAGCTGTGATCCGCGTGCTCATAGACATAGCAATGGTCACACGCCAGGTCACATCGACTGTGCACCTTGAGTATGTATTGACTCAGGGAATAGCTGGACAACAACGCCGGCTCGGCGACCGACATGATGGTCAGATCGCAGAGCCGAAGGCCGCGACATCGACAGTCGAGGATCGGCGGCGATCCGCCGGATTCGCCGGTCGCACGACCCTGCGCATGATGTCCGCGACGTCCTGGTTGGCGATCAGCTTGCTCAAAGGCTCGCGGTTGATCCGCTGAACTGATGCCGCCATGGTGTCGGGTGCGGTCTTCGTGCTGGTCATGGTTACTCCCGAGTAGCTGAGCCTAAGGGTTCACGGCGATATTACGCAGAACAGGGCGAACTAGACTGTGTGACACGGGATTCACCGTTGCGCTGAACTTTTGCCGGCACAAACGATCCATGTCATGAGCGTGGCGGTGCCAACTTGCAAGCGTAACCGAAACCGCGTCAGCCTAACAACGAGCCTGTGTGGGAGCTAGTCGCGCGAACGTCTCACAAGCCACCATCCGCCCAACCGGGATCCGCGGCATCACCTGGCGAGGATGCGTGTGCAATTGCCATTGCGGGTGAGCCGCCGCGCTCAGCGGACGGGCGGGGCGGGGATCTCGCCGGAGCCGCGGGGGATGAGGTGGGTTCCGACGAGGTGGGTGGTGGGTTCCCAGTCTTCGCCGTCGAGGCGGCGGAAGAGGATGTCGGCGGCTGCTCGGCCCATGCGGTACGGGTCCTGGGACACGACCGTCACGGCGGGTTCCAGGAGGTCGGCCAGGGGGAAGTCGTCGAAGCCCACGACGGCGACCCGGTGTTGGAGGCCGCGGGAGCGCAGGGCACGGATCGCGCCGATGGTGATGAGGTTCTGCGCGCTGAAGCAGGCGGTCGGTGGGGAGGGGGCGTCCAGGAGGCTGCCGAAGGCGGCCTCGGCGGCGGCGGTGGTGTGCAGGTCGTGGGCGACGTGCGAGGGGCGGATGCCGTGGTCGCTGAGGGCGTCCTTGTAACCCTGGAAGCGGCGCCTGGCGGTGGCGATCGTGCGCAGGTCGCCGAGGAAGGCGATGTCGCGGTGGCCGTGGGCGAGGAGGTGGCGGACCGCGTCGGCGGCGCCTGACTCGTTGTCGACCAGGACGGCGTCGGCGTGCAGGCCGACGGGTGGGCGGTCGACGAAGACGAGCGGGGTGCCGGGGGTGACCTCGCGGGTCAGGTACGCCTGGTTGTCGCTGGCCGGGACGATCAGCATCGCGTCGGCCTGGCGCATCGCGAAGGCGCGGACGAGGGCACGTTCGCGGGCGGGGTCCTCCTCGACGCTGCCGGCGAAGACCATCACGTCGCGGGCGTGCGCGACATCCTCCAGGGCGCGGTAGAGCGCCGAGGAGAACGGGTTGGAGACGTCCTCGAGGACGGCGGCGACGGCGGCGGTGCGGCCGCCCGCGCGGCGCAGGCTGCTGGCGGTGATGTTGGGCCGGTACTCCAGTTGCCGGATGGCGCGTTCGACGGCGCCGGCCTTGGAGGGGCTGACGCCGGGCTCGCCGTTGACGACCCGGGAGACGGTCTTCGGGCTGACCCCCGCCAGCTGCGCCACGTCGCGCAGGGTCGGGCGGGCACGGGCGGCGCTGGCAGCACTGTCCACGGCACTCCCTCGCGAAGATCGGCTTCCCTATTATCGCCAGCCCGCCCATCCTCCCTGACGCAGGTCGGTTTGACAACGATGTCAAACTGCTAGGCATTCGGTTCAAGAGCATCAAGGATGCCATATTGACAATCATGACGGGCCGGGTCGACACTCCTTGACATCGTTGTCAAAGGAGGAGCGGACATGATGCAACGCAACCGTGTGCGGGCCGCGGGGCTGCTCGCCGTCGCGGTGGTCGCCGGTGGGCTCACCGCGGCGTGCGGCGACGACGCCGGCAGCGACCAGGTGTCGGTCTCGCTGATCACCAAGAACTCGACGAACCCGTTCTTCGTCACCATGCAGGACGGCGCGAAGCAGGCCGCCGCGGCCGAGGGCGTGAAGCTGACGATCGCCGCGGGGAAGGCCGACGGCGACGAGGCCGGTCAGGTGCAGGCGATCGAGGACGCCATCGCCCGCGGCGACAAGGGCATCCTCATCACGCCCAACGGGCCCGGCGTCAATCCGGCGATCAAGAAGGCCCGCGACGCGGGGCTCTACGTCATCGCCCTCGACACGCCGCCGGACCCGGCGAACACCGTCGACATCACGTTCGCCACCGACAACTTCAAGGCCGGCGAGCTCATCGGCAAGTGGACCGCGACGACGCTGGCCGGCAAGCCCGCCACGATCGCCATGCTCGACCTGTTCAACGACAAGATCGTCTCGGTGGACTACAACCGCGACCAGGGTTTCCTCACCGGCATGGGGATCGACGCCAAGGACAAGAAGCGCAACGGCGACGAGGCGAAGACCGGCAGCTACACGGGCGGCGGCACCTACAGCATCGTGTGCAACGAGCCGACCAACGGCGCCGAGGACGGCGGGCGCACCGCCATGGAACGCTGCCTCACGAAGAACCCGGCGATCAACGTGGTCTACACGATCAACGAGCCGGCCGCCGTCGGCGCGCAGAAGGCGCTGCAGGCCGCCGGCGTCAAGGACGTCCTCGTCGTCTCCATCGACGGCGGGTGCGACGGCGTCAAGCAGGTCAAGGACGGGCTCATCAACGCCACGTCGCAGCAGTACCCGACGAAGATGGCCGAGCTCGGCGTGAAGGCCATCAAGCAGATCGCGACCGGCGGCGAGAAGCCGAAGGTCACCGGCGGGCTCGACTTCTTCGACACCGGCGTCGCGCTGGTGACCGACAAACCTGCCGCCGGCACGGAGAGCATCGACAGCACCGAGGGCGCCAAGCGGTGCTGGGGCAAGTCGTGACAGCGGCCACCGCGGCCGAGCAGTTCGCGCTCCGCAGACGCTCGCCGGTGCAGCGCGTCCAGCACGTGCTGCACTCGTATCCGGCGATCAGCCCGTTCCTGGTGCTCGTCGTCTCCTTCGCGGTGTTCTCGATCATCAACCCGCGCTTCGCCCAGCCGAACTCGCTGTCGCTGGTGCTGCAGCAGGTCGCCGTCATCGGGGCGCTCGCCGTCGGGCAGACGCTGATCATCCTGACCGCCGGCATCGACCTGTCCGTCGGCGCGGTCACGATCCTCGCCATGATGCTGTCGGCGAAGCTCGCCGAGGGCAACGGCATCCCCGGCGTGCTGGCCGTGCTCGTCGGCATCGCGGTCGGGGTCGCCGCCGGCACGCTCAACGGCGCCCTCGTCACCCGCATCGGGCTGCCGCCGTTCATCGTCACCCTCGGCACGCTCAGCGTGTTCACCGCCGTCGGCCTGCTGTACTCGAAAGGCCAGAGCGTCCAGTCGGTCGACCTGCCGGCGCTGCTCAACTGGACGGGGGAGACGTTCGCGGTCGGCCGCTTCCGGATCACCGCCGGGGTCGTGCTCGTCGCCGTCCTGTACGTCGTGGTCGGCTTCGCCCTCGCCAACACCGCCTGGGGCCGGCACGTCTACGCCGTCGGGGACGACAAGGAGGCCGCCCGGCTCGCCGGCATCCGCGTGGACAGGGTGCTGCTCAGCGTGTACGTCACCGCCGGCGCCATCTACGGCCTCACCGCCTGGATCCTCATCGGCCGGGCCGGCGCCGCCAGCCCCAATGCGATCACCGACGCCAACCTGGAGAGCATCACCGCCGTCGTCATCGGCGGCACCAGCCTCTTCGGCGGCCGCGGCGCCGTCCTCGGCACGCTGCTCGGTGCGCTCATCGTCGGCTTCTTCCGCAGCGGCCTGTCCCTGGCCGGGGTCGACGACCAGTACCGCGTCCTCGCCGTCGGCCTGCTCGTCCTCGTGGCGGTGGCCGTCGACCAGTGGATCCGGAGGGTCCGCGCATGAGCACACCCGTGCTGTCCGCCCGGGGCCTGGTGAAGACGTTCGGCCGGGTCGTCGGCCTCGACGGCGTCGACATCGACCTGTTCCCCGGCGAGGTCCTCGCCGTCATCGGCGACAACGGCGCCGGCAAGTCCACGCTCATCAAGTGCCTCACCGGCGCGCTCGTCCCCGACGCCGGGTCGCTGGAGCTCGACGGGAAGCCGGTGCAGTTCCGGCGCCCGCAGGACGCCCGCGAGGCCGGCATCGAGACCGTCTACCAGACCCTCGCGGTCGCCCCGGCGCTGGACATCGCCAGCAACCTGTACCTGGGCCGGGAGCGGCTGCGGCCCGGGCCGCTCGGCACGCTCCTGCGGATGCTGGACAAGAAGGGCATGCGCCGCGACGCCGGGCAGGCCCTCGCCGACCTCGGCATCGGCACCCTGCAGAACATGGCCCAGCCGGTCGAGACCCTGTCCGGCGGGCAGCGCCAGGCGGTCGCGGTCGCCCGCGCCGCCGCGTTCGGCAGCAAGGTGATCGTGCTGGACGAGCCGACCGCCGCGCTCGGCGTCCGCGAGTCCAACCAGGTGCTCAAGATGATCGGCGAGGTCCGCTCCCGGGGCCTGCCGGTCATCCTGATCAGCCACAACATGCCGCACGTGTTCGAGGTCGCCGACCGCGTCCACATCCAGCGGCTCGGCCGCTGCGCGGGCATCATCACGCCGCGGTCGCACACGATGTCGGAGGCGGTCGCCGTCATGACCGGCGCCACCACCCTCGCCGAGACCCCCGGCCAGTGATCACGGTCGTCGGTGAAGCCCTGGTGGACCTGATCGAGGGTCCACCGGGCACGACCTCGGCCCGTCCCGGCGGCAGCCCGGCCAACGTCGCCGTCGCCCTGGCCCGGCTCGGCGACGACACCGGGCTGCTGACCCAGGTCGGCGCCGACCCGCACGGCCGGTCGATCCTCGATCATCTGGCCGCCAACGGGGTACGGCTGGCGCCCGGCACCCTGCACGCGGCGACCCCGACGAGCGTCGCGCGGACCACGCTCGCCGCCGACGGCCAGGCGGAGTACTCGTTCGACATCGCCTGGCGCCGCTTCCGGTCCACTGTGGACGATCTCGGGGACTGCCTGCACACCGGGTCGATCGCCACGTTCCTGGACCCGGGCGCCGCCGACGTCGCCGCCCTCGTCCGGCAGGCCCGCGCGGCCGCGACGGTCAGCTACGACCCCAACTGCCGCCCGTCGCTGATGGGCGACCCGGCGGCGGCGGCCCGGCGGGTCGAGGACCTCGTCGCGCTCAGCGACATCGTCAAGGTCAGCCAGGAGGACCTCGCCTGGCTGCACCCGTCACGGTCCTATGTGGACACCGGCCGCGCCTGGCTGGCCCTCGGCGCCCGGCTCGTCGTGGTCACCCTCGGCGCCGCCGGCGCCTGGGCGGCGACCGGCGACGCCGCGGTCACGGTCACGGCACCCCGCGTCGCGGTCGTGGACACGGTCGGCGCCGGGGACACGTTCACGGCGGGGCTGCTGCACGCGTGCGGCGCCGAGGGCCTGCTCGGCGCCGCGAACCGCGACCGGCTCGGGTCCGTGGACCCCGCGACGCTGACCGCCATGCTGACGTTCGCGTCCCGGGCCGCGGGCATCACCTGCTCGCGCCGCGGCGCCGACCCGCCGGCCCTCGCCGACGTCGAGGCTCAGGCCGGCTCCAGCTCGTCGTAGCCGCTCTCGACGTCGTTGAAACCCAGGTACAGCACGTCCGCGTGGTGCAGGTAGCTGTCGGCGGGCGGGGCCGTGCCGTCGGTCCAGGTGAAGGTGGTCGGCTCGCCGGGGCGCAGGACCGGCTCGCGCAGCGGCGGCAGCAGCGCTTCGATCGCCGCCCAGTCCAGGGTGAGACGGCACGGCGGGCCGGGGACGGGCGGGACGTCGCCGTCGTAGAGCGCGTCGTCGAACGCCTCCCAGGCGGCCGGCTCGGCGAGGGCCTGCAGGTCGAGGGCGTGCGCGACGATCCGCACGGCGTCCAGGCACTCGATGTCGCCGGGTTCGACGATCCGGTCGAACAGGTCCCACGGCTCGCCGTCGCGCTGGGAGTCGAGCAGCGCGGCGACCGTCGCGTCGTAGCGGGCGTCACCGGTCCGCAGGAACGGATGCAGGTCGAACCCGCCCGCGAGGACGCCGTTCTGCACGACCCACAGGTGCAGCACCGCGCCGTACCACAGGGTCATGTAGGCGAGCTGGTCGTCGTCGTACCGGTGGTCGTAGGCGGCGCGCAGCGCGGCGAGGTCGCGGGCGGCGTGCACGTCACCCTGGCGGGCGCCGCCCGGGCCGACCGAGAACTCCAGCAGGTAGCAGCTCACCCGTGCATCTTTCACCGGTCGCGGCGGCCGTGACCTGCGGGGGTGGGGGAGCGCGGTTGTCCCGGGACACGCGCGCGTGCTGTCGTGAGCGCCGCCGGACCGACGGACCCTGGGAGCGACAGCCATGAAGAGACTGCAAGCGGGCATCGCCGCGGCGGCGCTGCTGGCCGGTGCGGTGGGCGTGCTGCCCGCGTTCGCCGCGGCCGGGCAGACACTGGCGCAGGTCGCCACCGCCCGCGGGTTCCACATCGGGACCGCCGCCGGGGTGAAGACCCTCGCGTCCGGGCAGTGGCGGCAGGTCGCCGACACCCAGTTCACCTCGGTGACGATGGGCAACGAGGGCAAGTGGGACGCCACCGAGCCGGCGCAGGGGCAGTTCGACTTCGCCGCCGCCGACGCGATCGCCGACTACGCGGGCGCCACCGGCAAACGGCTGCGCGGGCACACCCTCGTGTGGCACAGCCAGCTGCCCGCCTGGGTCAGCGCCGAGCGCACCGCCGCGGAACAACGGCAGGTGCTCGTCGACCACGTGACCGCGGTCGCCGGGCACTTCAAGGGCAGAGCCGGCCAGTGGGACGTGGTGAACGAGCCGTTCAACGAGGACGGCACGATGCGCTCCTCCGTCTGGTACACGCGGCTCGGCGAGGACTACATCGCCGACGCGTTCACCGCCGCGCGGGCCGCCGACCCCGCCGCGAAGCTGTTCCTCAACGACTACAACGTCGAGGGCGTCAACGCCAAGAGCACCGGCCTGTACAACCTGGTGCAGCGGCTCAAGGCCCGCGGCGTCCCGATCGACGGGGTCGGCCTGCAGGCGCACCTGATCGTCGGGCAGGTCCCGTCGACGCTGCGGCAGAACATCGAACGGTTCACCGCGCTCGGGCTGACCGTCGAGATCACCGAGCTCGACGTGCGCATCCCGCTGCCCGCCGACGCCGCCGAGCTCGCCCAGCAGGCCGCCGACTACCGGGCGGTCGTCGGCGCGTGCGCCGCCGTCACCGGGTGCACGGGCGTGACGACGTGGGGCGTCGGCGAGGCGGACTCGTGGATCCCGGCGTTCTTCCCCGGCTACGGCGCGGCGCTGCTGTTCGACGAGCAGTGGCGGGCCAGGCCGGCGTACTCGGCGGTCGTCGAGGCGCTCGGCGGCACCCCGACCGTGCCGGAGCCGCCGGCGACGCCGAGCCTGGTGACGGTCGCGTCCTACCCGTTCGAGACGGGGCTGACCGGCTGGGGCTCCCGCGGCGGCGAGACGACGGCGCACAGCACCGCGGCCGCGCACGGCGGCACCGGCAGCGTCCTGTCGTCGGGCCGGACCGCGACGTGGCAGGGCCCGACCCGCCCGGTCCTGGACATCCTCAGCCCCGGGAAGCTGTACACGGTCTCCGCGTGGGCGCGGACCGCGTCCGGCACCGGGACGGCCCGGCTGAGCATGCAACGGCAGAACGGCACCGCGACCCGCTACGAGAACGTCAGCGCCAACACCGCGATCAGCACCACGTGGACGCGCCTGTCCGGCGACTACCTGTTCCTGCCCGGGGCGACGGCGCTGTCGGTGTACCTGGAGACGACGGACACGACCGGCGACCTGTACCTCGACGACGTGACGATCCAGACGGAGGGCCCGCCGGTGTCGCAGTCGCCGTCCCCGTCCGCGTCCGTGTCGCCGTCGGTGTCGAGGTCGCCGTCCGCGTCGCCGTCGGCGTCGAGGTCGCCGTCCGGGTCCCCGTCGGCGTCCAGGTCGGCGTCGGGATCGCCGTCGGCGTCCTCCAGCGGCGGCGGTACTGGGTGCGCGGTGCGCTACACGACGAACGACTGGGGCGGCGGGTTCACCGGTGACGTCACGGTCACCAACACCGGCACCGCCGCCGTCAACGGGTGGACGCTGCGCTGGACGTTCGCCGGGAACCAGCGGGTCGACCAGTCGTGGGGCACCACCCTCACCCAGACCGGGTCCGCGGTCGCCGCGTCCAACGCCGCCTGGAACGGCACCGTGCCGGCCGGCGCGTCGGTCAACTTCGGCTTCCTCGCCGGGTACACCGGCGGCAACAGCAACCCGGCGGCGTTCACGCTGAACGGCACCGCCTGCACCCTACGGTGACGACGACCGGGCGACGTAGACGGTGTTCGTCGACTCCCGGCGCTGCAGCGGGTTGTCGAAGGCGACGACGTCGGCCCGTACCTCGGCGAACACCTCGGCGAGGGTGGCGGTGAACCCGTCGTCCGGCGGGTCGTTGGACCACAGGCCGAACACCCCGCCGGGGCGCAGGTGCCCGGCGAGGCGGCGCAGCCCGGCAGCGGTGTAGAAGCCGCCGTTGCCGGGGTGCAGCAGGTGCCGCGGGGAGTGGTCGATGTCGACCAGGATCGCGTCGAAGCGCCGGCCGCCGTCGTAGCCCTCCGCGGCGGCGGTCAGCGCGAAGAAGTCGCCGTGGGTGAGCCGGCAGCGGGGATCGCCGGTCAGCTCCGCCGACAGCGGCAGCAGGCCCTTGCGGTGCCAGCCGATGACGGCGTCCAGGTAGTCGACGACGATCAGGGACCGGACCCGCCGGTCCCGCAGGACGGCGCCGGCGGTGTACCCGAGCCCGAGCCCGCCCACGACGACGTCGAGGGGGGCGTCGGGCAGGGCGGCCAGGCCGAGCCGGGCGAGCTCGATCTCGGCGACCGTGAACAGGCTCGACATGAGGTACTCGTCGCCGAGCTTCACCTCGTGCACCTCGACGCCGAGCGACGGGTCGAGCCGCCGGCGCAGGCTGACCTCGCCGATCGGGGTCTGCTGCCAGTCGAGCTCCTCGAACCGCCGCGTCATCGGGGCACCGTACCGTGGCGCCGCGCCCCCACGGGGTGGAGACTAGGAACATGAGTGAATTTCCGGTCAAGTTCGGCGGGTATGACCGGGCCCGCGTCGACGCCTTCGTGGCGTCCACGACAGAGGCGCTGGACTCCGGCGACCCGGTGCGCCAGGCCGAGGCGGCGGCCGCGGCGAACGCGGTCAGCTTCCCGTCCGCCGCCTGGCGCGGCTACGACAAGGCCGCCGTCGACCACTACCTCCGCCGGGTCGGCAAGGGCCGGGCGGCCTAGTAGTACTTCGTTAGGTCGGCGTGTTGTGGTGACGTCGGGGTGGGGTCGGTAGTTTCATGCTTCGGTGACTCCTGATGAGCTTTCGGTTGTGCGGCAACGCCTGGAGGGGTTCGCGGGGGATGTCTTCGCGCCCCTCCTGCGGTCGGATCAGCGGGCCAAGGGTGTGATGTATCTGCGTGGGCTGTTGTTGGACGGGCGGCGTAAGTCGATGCAGCCGATGGCGGAGCGGCTCGGCGTGGATCATCAGGGGTTGCAGCAGTTCGTGACGACCTCGACCTGGGACACGACGGCGGTCCGGGCTCGGCTGGCCCGTCGGGCGGTCGACGTCGTGCAGCCGGAGGCTTGGGTGGTCGACGACACCGGGTTCCCGAAGGACGGCACTGGCTCACCGGGTGTGGCCCGGCAGTACTCCGGCACCCTGGGCAAGGTCGGCAACTGTCAGATCGGGGTGAGTGTCCACGCGGTCACCGACACCGCGTCGTGCCCGCTGGATTGGCGGTTGTTCCTGCCGGAGTCGTGGGACGAGGCGAAGGCGGGACCGGCCGCGGTCCGGGCGGCGAAGGCCAGGCAGCGCAAGACGTTGAAGAACGCGCCGCGGGTGGCGGTGTCGGTCCCGGCCGGTCTGGACCAGGCGGATGCCGCCGCCGGGGTGGATGTCGAGGCGGTGACCGAGGCGGCGCGGCTGCGCCGGCGCCGGTGCGCGATCCCGGACAACGAAGGCCACCGTCCGAAGTGGACCCTGGTTGTGGAGATGCTCGACGCGCTTGCCGCGCAAGGGCTCCGGCCGCCGCTGCTGACCGCGGACGCCGGCTACGGCGACAGCAGCCCGTTGCGGGCTGCCCTCGACGAACGCGGCATCGTCTACAGCGTGCAGGTCAAGGGCGACGCCCTCGCCCACCCCGCCGGCGCGCAACCCGTCGCGCGGGCCTGGTCCGGGACCGGCCGCCCACCGACGTCCACAGCGGCTGTCTACCCCGACGACGCGGTCAGCCTGGCCGGACACGTCGCTGCCGCCGGCCGCGGCGCGGCGGTCACCGTCTCCTGGCGCGAAGGCAGTAAAGGCACCCTGAGCTCACAGTTCGTGTTCCTGCGCGTGCGTCCGGCCGGGCACCGCGTTCCCCGCAACCCCGACGGCAGCCTGCCCGAACGGTGGCTGATCGCCGAATGGCCCGACGGCGAACCCGACCCCGTCACCTACTGGCTGACCAGCCAACCCGCCGACACCACGGCGACCGACCTGATCCGGTACGGCAAGATCCGCTGGCGGATCGAACACGACTACCGCGAACTCAAGACCGGCCTCGGCCTGGACCACTTCGAAGGCCGTTCATGGACCGGCTGGCACCGCCACGTCACCCTCGTCACCGCCGCGCACCTGTTCATCACCATGCTCAGGCACGACCCAAAAGCGGATGCGCCGGCCTGACCCTCCACAAGGCCATCCGCGAGCTGCAGTTCCTCCTCGCGACCTGGACCGGCGCATGCCCCACCTGCCACCAAACGGTGAAACCGTTACACCGCAACAACCGTCGACAGACCTAACGAAGTACTACTAGGGGTCAGCCGACGCCGACCGCTTCGCGTTCCTGAGCGACGTCCTGGGTGACGGGCCGCAGCGGCGGCATCGGGCGGCGGTTGGGCAGCGCGAGCCGGAACACCTTCGCCCACGCCGAGGCGACCTGCTTCGGCAGCGGGCCGCTGGTGTAGCTCAGGCCGTAGCGCTGGAACAGGTCCTGGACCTTCGGCGCGATCTCCTGGTAGCGGTTGCTCGGCAGGTCCGGGAACAGGTGGTGCTCGATCTGGTAGGACAGGTTCCCGGTCATGATGTGCATCAGCCGGCCGCCGGAGATGTTCGCCGAGCCGAGCATCTGCCGCAGGTACCACTCGCCGCGCGTCTCACCCTCGATGGAGGACTTCTCGAACGTCTCCACGCCCTTCGGGAAGTGCCCGCACATGATCACCGAGTGCGTCCACAGGTTGCGGACCAGGTTCGCGACCGCGTTCGCCGCGATCGTGTGCAGGAACGACGGGCCCGACAGCAGCGGGTGCAGCACGTAGTCCTTCGCCACCTGGCGGCCGATCTTCTTCAGCACCTGCCGGACGCCCGCCTTGAACTGCGGGCTGCGGCGGCGCTCCTTCGTCGACAGGTTCCGGCCGAGCTCCAGGTCGTACGCCGCGATCCCGTACTCGAAGAAGCAGGCGTTGACGAAGTTCCACAGCGGCTGGCCCAGGTGGACCGGGTGCCAGCGCTGCCCCTCGTCGACGCGCATGATGCCGTACCCGAGGTCGTTGTCGCGGCCGATCACGTTCGTGTACGTGTGGTGCAGCTCGTTGTGCGAGTGCTTCCACTGCTCCGACGGCGACGCGTTGTCCCACTCCCACGTCGTCGAGTGGATCTTCGGGTCGCGCATCCAGTCCCACTGGCCGTGCATGACGTTGTGGCCGATCTCCATGTTCTCGAGGATCTTCGCCACCGACAGGCCGGCGGTGCCGACCAGCCACGCCGGCGGCAGGATCGAGAACAGCAGCACGCCGCGGCTGCCCAGCTCCAGCCAGCGCTGGACCTTGATGACCCGCCGGATGTACGCGGCGTCGCGCTCGCCCCGGCTGCTGATGACCCCGTCGCGGATGGCGTCGAGCTCCCGCCCGATCGCCTCGATGTCCTCGGCGCTCAGATGGGCGACCGGGTTGACGGCCTTGCGCTGCAGCGTGGTCACGAAGGTCCTTTCGGGCGGGTCAGACGTCGAGGCGGCAGGCGCCGGCGGCGGCGGAGACACAGGTCTGGATCAGGACGTTGTCGCCCTCGGTGGCGGTGGTGACGCGGCCGTCGCGCAGGTCGCGGACGGCGCCCTCGCGCAGGGGCAGCACGCAGCCGAAGCAGATGCCCATCCGGCACCCCGACGGCATGAGGACCCCGGCGGACTCGCCGGCCTCCAGCAGCGGCGTGCCGCCGGTCGCCTCGGCGGTCCGGCCGGACCGCAGGAACGTCACCGTGCCCCCGTCACCCGCCGCGATGACCACGGGCCGGAAGCGTTCGACGGTGACCGGCCGCTCCGGCCGGTGCGCCATGAGGTCGTCGAGCATCGCGTTGGGGCCGCACGCCCAGACGTCGCGTTCGGCGAGGTCCGGGACCAGGACCGCCAGGTCGGCGGGGGAGAGGCGGCCGTCGGTGCCGGTGTGCCGCTCGACGAGGGTGATCCGGCCGTCGCCGGCCATCGCCCGCAGCTCGTCGCCGAAGAGGACGTCCTCGGCCGACCGGGCGGAGTGCACCAGCACCACGTCGCCCAGGTCGCCCAGGTCACCCAGGTCGCGCGAGCGCAGGATGCCCATCACCGGGGTGAGGCCGCTGCCGGCGGTCACGAACAGGACCTTCGCGCCGTGGCCCCGCGGGACGGTGAAGTCGCCGGTGGGGCGCTCCAGGCCGAGCAGCATGCCGGGCCGGGCCCGCGCGACGAGGTGACCGCTGACCGCGCCGCCGCCGACCGCGGTGACCGTGACCGTGACCAGGCCGTCGGGGCGGTCCGGGGCGCTGGTGATCGAGTACGCCCGCCACCGCCGGACACCGTCGACGTCGACGCCGAGCCGCAGGTACTGGCCGGGTTCGTGCCGCCGCCAGCCGCGCCCCGGGCGCAGCGTGAGGGTGACCGCCCGCGCCGTCTCCCGGTGCACGGCCACGACCTTCGCCCGCAGTACGTCGGCGTTGCGCAACGGCGCGATCACGTCGAGGTAGTCGGCCGGCACCAGCGGCGTCGTCAGGAGCTCGACGACCCGCCAGGCGCCGGCGCGGAGGGCTTGGGCAGCGGCCATGCATCCAGCATGATGGGGTCTGAAGGATAAAATCATGACCGGTCCGCGTGAATCGAGACGTGATTCTTGTTCGCCGAAGACAAAGCCAGCGCGCTCGGCGCGTTCCGGTTACAGGCCGGCGTCGCCGAGTCGCTGCGCCACGCCCTGCCGGAGGTCGCCGGTCACGCCGTCGCCGCGATCGTCGAGGAGGTCCCCGCGTATGCCGGCGCCCTCACCGGCGAGATGGGCGCCAAGATCGAGCTCGCGGTCCGGGCCGCGCTCGGCGGCTTCCTCAACCTCGCCTCCCGCCGGGCCGGTCCCTCCCCGCTCGCGGCGTCCCTGGAAGGCGCGTACGCACTGGGCAGGGGCGAGGCGCGCTCCGGCCGCAGCCTCGACGCGCTGCTCGCCGCCTACCGCGTCGGCGCCCGGGTCGCCTGGCGCGAGCTCGCCGCCGTCACCGTCGGCGCCGGGATGGCCGCCCCCGCGCTGGCCCGGTTCGCCGAGCTGACGTTCGCGTACATCGACGAGCTCTCCGCGGCGAGCGTCACCGGCCACGCCGACGAGCTCGCGACCTCCGGCCGGGCCCGGCGGCGCGCCCTGGACCGGCTCGCGCAGAGCCTCCTCGGCGGCGAGCCCGCCCAGGCCGTCGCCGCGGCCACGGTCGCCGCCGAGGCCGCCGACTGGACGGCGCCGCAGACGCTGACCGCGGTCCTGCTGCCGGACCGGACCGCCCGGCCCGTCGTCGACCTGCTCGACCCGCGGACCCTCGCGACCACCGTCGAGCACCTCCGCGACACGTCGGTCCTGCTCGTCCCCGACGCGCACGGCGCCGCCCGCGGCCACCTGCTGCGCGTCGTCGCCCCGCACGGCGCCGTCACCGGCCCGCCCGTGCCGTGGTCCCTGGCCCGGCACTCGTTCGAGCGGGCCGTGCGCGTGTCCCGCCTCTTCCCCGGTGCCGGTGCGCTCGACTCCGAGGAGCACCTCGTCGAGCTCGTCGTCACCGCCGACGGCCGGGCGCTCGCCGACCTGCGGGAACAGGCCCTGGCTCCGCTCGCCGGCGAGCGCGCCTCCACCGTCGCGAAGCTCGTGGAGACCCTGCGCAGCTGGCTGCTGCACCAGGGCCGCCGCGACGAGGTCGCCGCCGAGCTCTTCGTCCACCCGCAGACCGTCCGGTATCGCGTCGCGAAACTGCGCGAGCTGTACGGCGACCGCCTCCGCGACCCCGAGTGGCTCCTGCTGCTGACCGTCGCGCTCAGCGTCGGGGACGCCAG
Source organism: Dactylosporangium sp. NPDC051087 (assembly GCF_055586325.1). Classification (NCBI taxonomy): domain Bacteria; kingdom Bacillati; phylum Actinomycetota; class Actinomycetes; order Micromonosporales; family Micromonosporaceae; genus Dactylosporangium; species Dactylosporangium sp. NPDC051087. The sequence goes on from NZ_JBVJIJ010000026.1 coordinate 22,073, forward strand.
CCGGTGAGGTAGGCGTCGATGGTGGCGGCCGCCGCCTGCTCCGCGGTGAGCTGGGGCCGGTCGGCGGTGACGGCCGCGCCGGGGCCGCGGTTGCGGAACTCGCCGTAGCGGGCGTCCCGCCACGACCAGGTGCCGAAGTCGGTCCACGGCGCGGCGCCGATGTGCGCGCCGATCGTTGAGTCGCGGATCACCGTCTGCGCGACCGCCCCCGGGTCGTTGCCCGGGTGCCACGGCCGGCCGAGGAAGACGGTGCCGGCGGGCGCGTCACTGGTGAGCCTGCTGCCGGTGATGAGGAAGCCGAACGGGTTGGCGGCGGACGTGCTCGCGGCGGTCACGTAGCCGTTGCCGGTGCTCGATCCGCGGCTGAGCGACCGGATCTCGCAGCGGTCGAAGACGGCGGTGGCGCGGCCGAAGATGAAGTCGACGTCCCCCTCGACGTAGCACTTGCGCAGGTACACGCGGCCGGTGGTCGCCGCGTCGGGGGTGTTGAGGTAGAGCGTGTCCTGGTTGCCGAGGAACCGGACGTTGTCGAACACGAGCCGGTCGGCGCGGGTGAGCACGGCGACGGCCTGCCTCGAGGTGATCTCGGGGTGGGCGGCCTCGTCGAAGTCGTTGGCGAACGTCAGGTTCCGGGCGGAGAAGTCGTCGCCGGAGACGGTGACCGACGCGCTGCCCGAGGTGCCCCAGGTGGTGCCGTCGGGCTTCGGGGTGCCGTTGGCCCGGTCGTCGACGATCACCACCTGGGTGGGGTCGGCGCCCTGGCCGCGCAGCACGACGTGCGGCTTGTCCGCCGGGACGATCACCTGCCCGCGGTAGACGCCGGGCCTGAGCTTGATCGTGAACGGGCCGGGGTTGCCGGACGGCACGGCGTCGACGGCGGCCTGGACGCTCGTGAAGTCGGCGGAGCCGTCGGCGGCGACCGTCACGTGAGGGCCCGGCCACGCCCCGGCGGGATCGGCGGCGAGCCCGGTGGCGCCACCGGCCACCGCGCCGAGCGCGGCGGTGAGCAAGGTACGACGGGAGGTCATCCATCGAGGGTTGCAAACCTTTGCCGTTCCGCACAATACAGGAATACGCTTTCATAAGGGTTTTCATGACTTGGCACCGCGGGCGCCCGCCCCCGTGGATAGCTGTCCGTCAGTACCTGGACGGGGGATGCAAGACGACCCGCCGGGAGGGGGAACATTCCCGGCGGGTCCCTCGTCGTGTCCGCCGCCGTTCGCGCCGCGCGGCGTCCTGGACGCCCATCCTGACGGACAGCGTCCGTCCAGGCGCTGTCCGTCAGGTCCCTGGCTGTGCGACAAGCATCCGGGAAGCCGCGCGGCCGGACCGACGTCCACGCGCCCGGCCCCGGAAACCCGCGGGGGCGCGGACCGACGAAAGGACGCACCATGGACCACACCGGCGCGAAGCTGCTGCCGTTCTACCTGGTCATCGACGTGTCATGGTCGATGACCCAGGACCACAAGCTCGACGCCGCCAATCGGATCGTGCCGGCACTGGTCGAGGCGCTCACGCGAAATCCGGTCCTGTCCGACAGGGTCCGCTTCGGCCTCATCGACTTCGCCGACGAGGCGCGGGTCCGGTTGCCGCTGTGCGACCTGCTCACCCCGGGCCTGCAGCTGCCGGTCCTGGCCGCGCACGGCGGCGGGACGAGCTTCGCGGGGGCGTTCACCGTCCTGCGGCGCGAGATCGAGGCCGACGTGGCGCGGCTGAAAGCCGGCCGCTACGTCGTGCACCGGCCCGCCGTCTGGTTCATCAGCGACGGCGAGCCGACCGACCGCGTCACGATATGGCGCCAGGCCTTCGAGGACCTCGTCTCGTCGCCGGCGTTCCCGAACCTCGTCCCGTGCGGCGTCGACCGCGCCGACCTGGGCGTGATGGGGTCGCTGATCCACCCGTCGACCGGGCCGAAGCGGATGTCGCTGTACATGATGGAGCCGGACTTCTCACCGGCCGCGGCGATCACCGGCATGCAGGAGATCCTCGTGTCCAGCATGATCCAGTCCGGATACGGCCTGGCCAACGGCAGCACCGGCACGATACTGCCGGCCAGGGCGGCGCTGCCCGCCGGCATCCGGCAGTACGACCCGGCGGACTTCGTGTGATGCGCGGCCGCTGGACGTGCACCACGACCGGCCGCGCCGCGCGCCGCCCGCCACGGCCCCGCCGGACCCAGGACACCGCGATGACCGGGACCCCGCCAGAGATCCCGCCGTCGTCGCAGACCCCGCCCGGTCTGCCCGCCGACGCGAAGGACCGCCTGCTGCGGCTGCTCACCGCCGAGCTCGGCACCGCCTGCACCACCGCGCTCACGGCCGGCGCCGCCCTCGCCGACCTCGGCGCGATCATCGGCGACCGCACGCGAGCCGTCGAGGCGATGCGCGGCGGTGACGACGACGAGCGACCACCGTCCGGGACCGGATCATCCGGTTGCTCCTGGCCGTGTCGGTACCCCGGGACGACGCTTCCGGTCGATCCTTGACACCCGAACGGGATCGATCTGGGCGAGCGAGCTGACAGCCCGGGGCAACCCGGGGCACGATGAGCGGCATGTCGGACGCGGACGGCACAGGGCAGGCAGACGGCACGGGGCGGGCAGGTTTCGTCGGGCGGGGGCCCGAGCTGCGGCAGCTGCTCGACGGCGTCGCCGACGCGGGTGCCAGACGGTCCACGACGGTGCTGCTCGGCGGTGAGGCCGGCGTCGGCAAGAGCCGGCTCATCCGCGAGTTCGTCCGCGCCGCCACCGCGCACGACCCGCGGATCCACGTGCTGTCCGGCGGGTGCGTCAACCTCGGCGAGGGCGTGGTGCCCTACGCGCCGCTGATCGACGCGCTGCGCCGGCTGGTCCGCGAACGCGGCGCCGAGCACCTGACCCGCTACGGCGGCCCCGCGTTCGCCGAGATCGACAAGCTCCTGCCCGGCTTCACCAGCACCGGCCGGGTGGACGGTCCGGCGGCCGAGGCGAACTCGCAGACCCGGGTCTTCGGCGCGGTGCTGCAACTGCTCGACCATCTCGGCCGCGACGCCCCCACGGTGCTGATCTTCGAGGACCTGCACTGGGCGGACGCCTCGACGCTGGACCTGGTCTCGTATCTGGTCCAGGCGCAGACGGACGAGCGGGTCCTGCTGCTGTTCAGCTTCCGGTCGCCGGTACCGCAGCAGCATCCACTGTGGACGGTGATGGCGGAGCCGTCGTTCCGGCGCCGGGTGCGCCAGATCGAGGTGCCGGCCTTCACCGAGGACGAGCTGGGGCAGTTCCTGGGCGGGCCGGCCGGCGACCCCGAGTTCCTGCGGCGCTGCTTCGAGCTGTCCGACGGCAACCCGCTGTTCGCCGAGGAGCTCGTCGCCGGCGGCGTGCTGCACGACCTGGAGCTCAAGCAGCTGCCCAGGACCCTGGCGGACACGATGGTGCTGCTGCTGGAGCAGCTCGACGACGACGCGACCGAGGTGATCCGCTTCGCCGCGGCGGCCGGCCGGACCGTCGGGCACGACCTGCTCGCCGCGGTGTGCGAGCTGGACCGCCGGGCGCTCAACGGCGCGCTGCGGCGGTGCGTGAAGGGCCGCGTCCTCGTCGTCGACCAGACCGACGACGACACGTACACGTTCCGGCACGCGCTCATGCGGGAGGCGGTCCTGGCGGACCTGCTGCCCGGGGAACGCCGGCAGCTGCACGAGGCGATCGCCGAGGCGCTCTCCGCCGACCCCGGGCTGAGCCTCGTCGACGGCCCGACCGCCGCCGCCGACCTCGCCCACCACTGGTTCGAGGCGCGGCGGCGCCCGGAGGCGCTGCGGTCCGCGGTGGCGGCCGCCGTCGCGGCCGAGCGGGTGCGGGCGTTCCGGGTGGCGCAGAAGCAGTACAGCCGGGTGCTGACCCTGTGGGGGCAGGTCGAGGACGCCGAGCGGCGGGCGGGACTGCCGCACGACCGGGTCCTGTCCGCCGCGGCGGAGGCCGCCCGCTGGGCCGGCGACCTGAACGGCGCCCTCGAGCTGCTCACCCGGGCGATCGGCGAGGTCGACCGGGCCGCCGACCCAGGGCGCGCCGGTGAGCTGCTGGAGCGGCTCGGCAGCTACCGGTGGGAGGCCGGCGACCTGGAGCGGTCGCACGCGGCGTACCAGGACGCCGACCAGCTCCTGTCCGGCCTGCCGCCGACGGCCGTCGCGGCCAGGGTCGTCGCTGCCCTCGCCACCGTCATGGTCCAGGCGGGGCGCTACACGGAAGGCCTGGAGCAGGCCGTCAGGGCGATCGGGCTGGCCCGGTCCGTCGGCGCCCGCGCCGAGGAGGGCCGCGCGCTCAACACCGCGGGCACCGCGCTGACCATGCTGGAGCGGCCCGAGGAAGGGGTACCGAACCTGGAGGCCGCGGTGAAGATCGCGCGGGAGGTCGACCACCTCGAGGACCTGCACCGCGCGTACGGGAACCTCACCATCGCCCTCGAGCACGCCGGCCGGCTGGCCGAGGCGGCCAACGTCGCCCGCGAGGAACTCGCCCGGGTCGCCGCGCTCGGCCTGCGCCGTACCAAGGGCGCCGACGTGCTCGCGAACAACGCCAGCTCGGCGCTCGTGCAGCTCGGGCGGTGGGCCGAGGCGCGGGCCATGCTGACCGACGTGCTGCGCGGCCGGGAGGTGCCGCAGACCCGCTACCCGCGGCTCACCCTGGCCGAGATCGACGTCGCCCAGGGCCGCTTCGACGAGGCGCGCGAGCTGCTCACCTCCGTGCAGGCGGTCGCCGGGCTCAAAGGCGACCCGAGGCTGCTGGGGCCGCTGTACGGATGCTTCGCGGAGCTGGAGATCTGGGAGCGGGACCTCGGCGCCGCCGGCGAGGCGGTGACCGCCGGCCTCGGCGCGCTCGACGGCACCGAGAACAGCGTGTCGCTGCTGCGGCTGTGCGCGACCGGCCTGCGCGCCGCCGCCGACGCCCTGGTCCGCGCCGCCGACCTCGGCGAGCCCGCCCCGCAGGACGCCGGACAGCGCGTCGAGGAGCTCGTCGCGTGCGCCACGGTCGAGCCGGCGCCGCCGGCCGGATCCGAGCGCGGCACCTGGCTGCGGCTGTGCCACGCGGAGCGGGACCGGGCCGCGCGCACCGCAACCGCCGGGCAGTGGACCGGGATCGCCGAGGCGTGGGCCGCCCTGGACCGGCCGTACCTGGCCGCGTACGCGCACTGGCGGGCGGCCGAGGCGTCGGCGGCGGCCCGCCGGCCCGCCGACGCGGCCGCGGCGGCCCGCGAGGCGCACAAGACCGCGCAACGGCTCGACGCCGTGCCGCTGCTCGCCGGGATCGCCGCCACGGCGGCGAACTGGCGGCTCGACCTCACCGAGCCGGCCCCGGCGGCCGCACCGGGGTCGCAGGTGCCGCACCCGCGCGACCCGTGGGGGCTGACGCAGCAGGAGTGGCGGGTGCTGCGCGAGCTGACCCACGGCAAGACCAACAAACAGATCGCGGAGGCGCTGTCGATCCAGGTGTCGACCGCCGGCGTCCATGTCTCCAACATCATCCGGAAACTCGGCGTCGACAATCGCGGAATGGCCGCGGCGGTCGCCACGAGGACACAGTTGTTCACCGATTAGGACGGTCCTCGGCAATACGTGAATGAACGTAGCCCCCGGCTAGTGACGCGTGCCCCGCGGCCGTAATAGCGTCCGCAGCGGAATCATTCGAGTCACCGTCCAAGGGGGCACTCGTGGCGCGGAAAGCATTGTTGATCGGTTCGCAGACCAATGGTCTCACCGGTGTCGGAAATGACGTCGACAGCATTGCCGGGGCGCTCGACGGGCGCGGTTTCGACATTCGCCGGTGCGAGGGCGCCGAGGCCACCAGGGCCGGCATCTTCGCGGCGTACGACAAGCTGATCGCCGACACGGCACCCGACGACTCCGTCTTCGTCTATTACAGCGGGCACGGCGGCCGGCTCCTGCCGCCGGAAGGGTCCGCGATCAGCCAGCCGACGCAGTTCATCGTCCCGTACGACCTGGACGACTCCACCGAGGGCGACTTCCGCGGCATCACGTCCGAGGAGCTCTCGGCCCGGCTCGACCTGCTCACCGACCGGACCGGCAACGTCGCGGTGATGCTCGACTGCTGCCACTCCGCGCACATGTCCCGCGACCCCGACCTGCGGGTGAAGGCACTGCACTACACCTACGACTGGATCGTCGCGCACCACCGGCGGGAGATGGACGAGGGCCGGCTCGACCCCGGCCGGGTCCGGTCGCTGGGCAACCGCAACGCGGTGCGCCTGGTCGCGTGCGCGCCGGAGCAGTTCGCCTACGAGCACACCGGCCGCTCCGGCCAGCGGACCGGGATGTTCACCGAGTCGTTCGTGCTGGCCCTCGCGGAGGCCGGCGAGGTGCCCGTCACCTGGGCCGCCCTCATGGACCGCATCCACCGGCGGGTCACCACGCTCATGGTGGGTCAGCGTCCCGAGGTGGAAGGGCCGGCCCGCCGGCTGCTGTTCGACACCCGGCAGGAGACCGGGCACGGCGCGCTCCGCGTCGTGCCGGGACACGTCCCCGACCGGGTCAGCATCGCCGTCGCCCCGCTGCTCGGCGTGCGGACCGGCGACGAGTTCGCGCTGATGCCGCCGGCCGCGGAGGCCGCCGACGCGGCCACCATGATCGGCACCGCCACCGTCGACCGGGTCGGCGCCGTCGCGGCCGGCGCCGCGGTCACGTTCCGGCCGGGCGTCACGGCGGTGCCGCTGGGCACGCGCGCCTTCTGCACCCGGGCGTCGGGGGGGGTGGGGACGCTTCCCACGTGTAACCCTCGCACCCCCCCCCCCAACCCCTTCTCCTGCCCCCTCCCCAACCCACCCCCCACCCGAATCCCCCATACT